>BHEP01000053.1 GCA_003851245.1 Bacteroidales bacterium
TTTATTTTACTTACCTTCTGCATTCAAATATAACAACTAGATATTTACGGAACACTTTATAGTACAATGGATTATCAAATATTTTGACACCTTTAAGACCGATTTTTACTGCTTGCAATATTTGGCAGATTACAAGTTGTCGAAGACTTATTCTTGTATAAAATGTGGTCATTCTAAATGCATAATTAGGAAAAATAATCTTTCTCGCGATTGTAATCGTTGTCATCATATTGAGAGTCCTACCGCCAATACGATTCAACTTCAGCCGCTGTAACTACCGATAAATGGAATGGATACATACCTCTAAAAACAAAATACCTTGCCTATAAGCAAATTGCAATAAGTAGGTAAATGGATAACTCTATAAAATTATATTATCATGGTGAGATTTTTTACAAAAGTATCTTCTTTAATTGCACTGGCTTTAGTCTTGTGCAATGGCATCTTAAGTGCGCAGGGAGGGCAGGTGACAGTGATTAAAGCAACAGACGAGGCAATGCCCCTTAGAGTGTTCGGAATGTCGTATGACGGAAAATATATAACAGGCTTTGTTGGCTTGTATCAAAGACACTCTTTTGTGTGGTCTAAAGAAGGCGGTTTGGATGAGTTTGACAAGCTCAATGCTTATGGCTCAGAAGCAATGTCGGTAGCCGAGAATGGATACGCTTCGGGTATGTTCAGCGATTTTAATTACATCTACACCGATTATGATGGCACTGAAAGGCCTATGTACGCAGGCGGATTTTGGAACGGCAATAAATGGGTTAGTTTGGGTCTCAAAGAGGGACTATCGGCAGGAGAGGGTTCTGGATCTACGGCAGAAGCAATATCTTCGGATGGAGCCAAGCTTGGTGGCGCCAGAAGATTGTTTGACGACAGCGACGACCTCTATGCACCAACCATTTGGACCGTAGTCGATGGCGACCAGATTACAGCCCAAGAGCTGGAGTTTGAACTCAAAGGGCAAGGAGCCCGAATATTTGGTATGTCGGGCGATGCCAGCGTGGCTGGTGGATGGGCAGGACCATACCTCACAAGAAATGCAGTAGTTTGGAAAGACGGGCAGATGATACAAATCAAACACAATGGCTTGATACTAGAGGGCGAAGTGCGCGGCATCAGCGAAAATGGCAAATATGCCGCCTTGCAGATAGTCGTGAGTGATCAACCCACTGCCGCTATTTATGATATAGACAAGGATCTATTGACCTTTGTAGACACTCAAATAGAAGGTGCAGAGGTTTTGTCCAATGCTCTGGCTGTCTCTAATACTGGTATTGCTGTGGGATATAACCGCAATGGCGCATTTATTTATTCGGAGCAATTAGGTACCCTTGTGCTGGAAGATTATTTGATCAGCCTAGGTATAGAAATACCATCAGGCGTGGACTTTCAGACCCCAACAGGAATCTCGGGCAATGGACTCAAAATCGCAGGGCATTCATTTGAGTATGCTTGGTATATAGAAATCGACAAACACCTAACGGGGCTTTATCCCGCAAGAGACCTAAGAGTGGTAGAGGAAAGCTATGGAAATATAAAACTGTCGTGGTTGGCGCCAACAGACAATCCAAACAGCTCTTTTTTGGGCTACAAGGTATATCGTGACGGAGTAAATATCGCAACTATTCCCGTCAATACAAACAGCTATACCGATGCCTCCTTGGAAAATGGGCATTACAAATACACCATAAAAACGCTATGGAACGCTGGCGCAGAATCATTGCCTACGGCAGAAGTTGGTATCAATACAGCTCGTTTGGGATTACCTTTCTTTGACGATTTCTCGTCCAATAGCCTAGAATTCAACTATTGGAACAATTCAAACCACAACCGATTCTCTGTCAACATGGCAGTAGGGATACTAGAGCCTTGCTTAAACTATAGACTCCCCACAGGAAACGTTTATTCAGAACACATCACCTCGGCTCTTATTGATGCGAGCACAGCTTCCGACTTGCGCTTGGCATACAGCATAGCCATTCCCTTTGCTTTTGTAAATGTTGATGATGTAAACTTGCATAAGTTTATAGTTGAGATCCACGACGGAAACGATTGGAATTTGGTGACAGAATATAGGCCATTGGCTTCGGGAGGCAGTGCGTTTCAATACAAAGAGCATGATATATCTGCCATAGGTGTAGGCAAAGAAATACGTTTGCGTTTTAGGGCTGAAGGAGATGATAGAGGCTCATTTTTGTCGTGGATGATAGATAATGTGAGAATATACGAATCCGCCGGTGAGTTTGTAGAGTCGGAGCCTACACACCTCAGTGTCCACAAAACAGCCAGCGGAAAGGTACGTCTAAACTGGGCAGATTCCAAGGAGGCAGTAAACCTTTCTTATCTTCCAGGTCTTGACTCTTGGGCCTCTATTGGGAACGAGGGCAAGCCATTCATTGCAGCCAATCTCTTTGATGCCCAAGATATTAAAAAATATGACGGTTTCAAATTGCTCTCAATTTCGGCTATGCTAACAGCAGCAGATGGATCTACCGAGCATGCAAAGCATAGATTGGTAGCCTTTCAGGGAGCTGATAAGGTATTGGATCAAGATATCGAAACCTACGACTGGTCTAACTGGAATACATTTATGCTAGAAAATCCTATTATAATAGACGGATCTAGGCCTCTTTATTTTGGTATAGAGGTAGTGGCCCACTCAAATGATAATCGGCCAATTGGATTGTGTGAGGGTGATTTAGAGATAGTAAACGGCGATTACGACAATCCTATCAATATAAATGATGGCAAATCAAATCTATTTTCAGAAGACAATGGGGTAACATGGAAAAAATTGACTGATTACAATATGAACCAATCACTTGCCATCACTGCCACAATTGCAAAGGATGAAAACGCCCCATCTAAAGAAGGTCTATTGGGATACAAACTTTATCGCAATGGAGTAAGCCTACTTGGTGAGATTTTTGAAGGAAATGACTATTTGAGTACCTTGAACAATTATACAGACTTAAATCCTCAAGGCGACGACGATTGCTATCAGGTATCTGCGTTTTATTATATAAGACAAAGAGAGTCTAATAAGGTGGAAGATTGCCTTGAAAGTACCTCTAGTATAGATCAAACCAAGGTAGAAGACGTATTTAAGATATATCCCAATCCGGCTAGCGAATACATCAGCATAGAAGGAGAGTTTGAGTATATAACTATTTTTGATGCCAATGGAGTAAGGGTGCTACAGTCAACAAAAAACACGATAGACATAAGCTCATTGCCCGCAGGTGTATATCTGTTGAAAATAAATTCAGCGAGTGGAGAATCGCAAGTAAGGCGAATTGTAAAACAATAAGCACACACACACACTGAAGTGGGTGTTTCGTACAGCAATGTATGAAGCACCCACTTTTTTTTATGCAATCAACAATTTTATATAAATTATTTTGGTTAAGTAGGTTGTAATTATTACATTTGTTGTTAAATAAATGAAGACAGCTTATTAAAGCTGGGTATCATAATGATACATTCCACAATTAAACAAGCCTATGAAGCAAAAGAAGTCGATTTGTATGGATACCACACGATTTTGAAATCCTCTCTTAACCTGCATGCAATATGCAAATAACCCGCTAAATAGCGGCATAAATAATCTGATAAAGTTATCATTTAAATAATAAAACCAGAATGAAAAAGAAAAACAACAATTGTATATCCACAAAATATATATTGCTACTCATTTGTTGGGCTTTGATAGTTCCAAGCAAACTGTTGTCTGCAAATGTATCTGCACTTCAGCAGACGAAAGTTACAAAAGATGCAATAAAGGCAGCTTTGCAGCCGTCCAACAAGATCAAGGGCATCGTCAAGGATCAAGATGGGGACGCCATCATTGGAGCAAGCATCACAGTTAAGGGTACTAGAACTGGCACCAGCTCCGACATTTCGGGCAATTTTGAAATCGATGTGCCCTACGACAATGCCTCAATCGTATTTTCTTACCTAGGCTACCAACCTCAGGAAATAGCCTTGGAAGGAAGAAAAACACTGATCGTTGTTCTTATAGAAGACTCCAAGGCCTTGGAGGAGGTGGTTGTAATCGGATATACCACCCAAAGAAAGGAATCCATCACTGGGTCTGTATCTACCATTACCACCAAAGATTTGTTGCAGAGCCCAACGGCCAATATCAACAATGCCTTGGCAGGACGGCTCCCTGGCCTTATCGTTAATCAATATAATGGTGGCGAGCCCGGCGTAGACAAGAGCGAACTTTTTATTAGAGGAAAGGCTACTTGGGGCGACCAATCGCCCATAGTTATCGTAGACGGCATAGAACGAGACATGTCGTATATCTCTGCCGACGAAATAGAAACATTTACCATACTCAAAGATGCTTCTGCTACAGCTCCTTATGGCATACGTGGAGCCAATGGGGTAATTGTGGTGACAACCAAAAGGGGGAAGGCTCAAGATGGAGCTACCGTCAATTTTAAGTCATCTTATGGTTTTAATAGTCCAAGCAAACTTCCAAGCCTTTTGGGCTCGGCCGATTACGCAACACTATACAATGAAGCTATAAAAAACGATAATCCTGGGGCAGACCCTTCGACCCTCAACCTGTTTTCTAGCCAAGCAATCGACAATTTTAGAAGAGCCAAGGGAGACAATTCCGACGGATTAGGATACGATTGGGACTACTTCGACTACCTGTTTAAAACGGGGAAGCAACAAGACAATAGTCTTTCGGTGAGGGGCGGAAACGATAAAGCTCGTTACTATGTATTGGGAGCATACATGCAACAAGGCGGTAACTACAAGCATACCGATTTGAGTGCTTATGATGCACAAGCGGTATTTAAACGCTACAACTTTCGATCAAATATTGATGTCAATATCACCAAAAGGTTTTGGATAAAGCTCGACTTGGGAGCCCGTATTACAGATAGAACCGCCCCCGGAACAACTGCCGAAAAGCTTATAAAAACCGTAATGACACAACCTCCTTACCTACCCATGATAGTTGAGTCTAACGGCAATGTAGAAAATAGCGAATACCAAGAAAATAACCCGCTGGGGATGCTCTACGGCGACCAAATATATCGTGCCAACCTGCTCGGCGAACTCAGTCGTACGGGATACGAGGTATACAAGAATACTTACTTGGAAGGAAGCTATTCTATGGGACACGATTTGGACTTCATTGCCAAAGGACTCAAAATTGATGCCACCTTCTCTTATGATGCTAGCACCAATCAATCGAGCAAAAGAACCATCCCCAACTACAGTGAGGGTTATAGAGAATATCCTGGATATGCCACGTTTCAACCCATGGGAGGAAGTGATGTGTATATGAACCCTGGGCACTATGAAGGAGCCTACCGAACGGGCAACAAGTACGATAAAGATCAGGCGATGGACAATGGTTACGACACTGGAAGTGAAGGAGATAGAACCTATTATCAGATTAAACTATCCTATATTAATAAATTCAACGACCTACACGAGGTGTCGGCACTAGGCTTGTTCAATCGTTCAAAACGGGGAGGCAAGCAAGAATTAGATGTCCATTACCAAGGACTCACTAGCCAGCTTACATACAACTACAACAAACTCTATTTGGCGGAGGTGAACATGGGATACAATGGCTCCGAAAACTTTGCCAAAGGCAAGCGTTATGGATTCTTTCCTGCTGCATCATTAGGATGGGTAATCTCTAGCGAAAGCTTTATGAATGGCAGCAATTCGTGGCTTAATCATCTTAAAGTGAGAGGCTCTTTTGGACTCGTTGGCAACGACAAATTGCCCGTTGGACGTTGGGCCTACCTCGCATTCTTCGAGGATGGCGATGGTTATGATTTTGGCGTTCAGAATTTCAATACCAATCCTGGAGGACTCAGAGAAGGGCGTTTGGCAAATCCTAATCTCACTTGGGAGAAAGCACGAAAGGTCAATGTTGGTATAGATGCTGTGCTCATTAAGCACAAGATGTCGTTTTCGGTCGATGTGTTTAGGGAAAATAGATTCGACATAATAAATAATTTGGAAGATGGCAACAAATTGGGATTTCCCACCATTGTAGGAAAGGCGGCTCCACTGATCAATAGTGGCAAGGTACGCAACCATGGTGTAGACATAGAGTGGAGTTGGTCGGACAAGATAGGTAAAGACTTCAGATATTTTATAAAACCCAATTTTACCTTTGCCAGAAACAAGATTGAGTTTATGAACGAGCTCGACAGGGAGCCTTGGAGGGCCGAAACGGGCAAGCGAATTGGAGAGAACTTCCTTTATACCTTCGATCATTTTGTAAAGAACCAAGCAGAAGCGGACCAACTCAATGCCATGAACAATGGTGCTGGATTCCAACCTTGGG
Source organism: Bacteroidales bacterium (assembly GCA_003851245.1). Taxonomy (GTDB): domain Bacteria; phylum Bacteroidota; class Bacteroidia; order Bacteroidales; family Azobacteroidaceae; genus BHEP01. Next base: position 6,335 of record BHEP01000053.1, read on the forward strand.
GCAAACTTATGCCTGGAGATGTGGTTTACAAGGACATCAACGGTGATGGCAAAATAGATGACCTAGGCGATAGAGTTAGTATGGGCAATCCACGAAGCCCCGAGATTCAGTTTGGCTTGCCTATCACCTTCCAGTATAAGGGTTTCGACCTAAGTATTTTGTTTCAAGGATCTGCCAATACATCAGTCACGCTCACCGACGGTTCGGCATGGGATTTTCCTCAGTACGACCAAGACAAGTTGGGCAAGGTAAGACCCATGCACCTCAATCGATGGACACCCGAAACTGCCGAAACTGCAACTTATCCTGCCCTCCATATGGGCGCACACTCCAACAATAAAAATAGCAATAGCGGACTCTTTCAGTATGACGCAAAGTATGTGAGGCTCAAAAACCTGGAAGTGGGCTATAGCCTACCTCGAAGCATCAATCGCATTGCTGGTCTGCAGCAAGTACGCTTGTATGCACAAGGGCAAAATCTAATCACCTGGGACGGTTTGGGAGATATGGAAGTAGATCCAGAAATAGGAAGAGGAACAGGTTACTGGTATCCCGTACTAAAAGTCTTCAATTTTGGTGTTGATATTACATTTTAATGATAACAAACATGAATCAAATATGAAAAATTATATATATATATTAAGCAGCATGCTTATCCTTATTTCTTTTGTGGCTTGCGACGACTATCTGGACAAGAAGCCAGACAACCAACAAACCGCAGAACAGGTGTTTTCTAGGTACAACGATGTCAATAGGTTGGTTACCGACTTGTATAGCCGATCCAAGGCTGCCAACAGTGGAATAGTTTGGTTTGGGCATTTCTCGTCGGCAGCCATCACCGACGAGGCAGAAGGAACTACCGTAGAAGGCAACATTACCAACAGATTCAATACTGGCGACTGGAGCAATACCGATCTTCCTGGAAGCAAGGGACAGTATTGGTGGGATCTCTACAACTACATACGAAGAGCCAACGTAATTATAGAAGGTGTAGCGCAATACAAGACTCCCGACAACCCCCTATCGCAGGGAGACTTAGATTTTCGTATTGGTGAAACCTATTTTCTAAGGGCTTATTTTCATTATCTGCTTATTCGCACCTACGGAGAGGTTCCTTACTCCAAGCATACGGTAGATGTGAATGGCTCAATGAATTTTGAGAAAGAATCGTTCCACGCTGTGGTCGAACAAATTGTTGCAGATGCCCAAATGGCCTACAGCAAGGTGCCAGGAGCTTGGCTTTCCAAAGACTTTGCAAGAGTAGATAAAGGAGCCTGCTTGGGACTTATTGCTGAGGTTCGATGGATGGCGGCTACCCCTCTTTGGAACGGATCTGCCAATGCAGGATACACTGGGAGCCGAATCTTTGAAAGCGAATATACCTACAATCAGCAGCGATGGATTGCTGCCAAAGATGCTGCAAAGAATGTACTCGAATTTACGGTCGATGGCAGTCCCCGCTACAAACTATACGAAAAATACAGCGCATTGGACTTCAACGACGATGCCGGACAAAACTACAACAAGTCGACCGTCCATACCCGTTTGTGGGATATGTTTTATGACATGGAAGCCTACCAGCAAGAAGCTGTATGGTTTATCACTAGAGAAAAAAACGACGGATGGTATGGCGACGTATATCCACCCAGCAGAGGAGGAGGTTCCAGGCAACAGCCTGTTCAAGAGCAGGTAGATGAATATGAATATATTTCGCCCGATGGCTATGGATACCCCATTTATGCCAATAGAGCCAAAACAGATGGATACGACGATAAGAATCCCTACTTCTCAGTCAAGCGCGATCCGCGCTTTCACAGAGATATTGTGTTTCATGGAGCTCCTTTCAGAGATGGACAGAACAAAGCAACGCTGCTCAACACTGCCGAGGGTGCCGATAAGATTAATGCCTCAAACGCAAGTCGAACGGGCTATTATCTTAGAAAATACCTTCGCGAGGCATGGAATAGAGATGGTAGTGTGAGTATCAGTGCTCCCCCTATATGGCGACTTCCCGATTTTATTTATATCTATTGTGAGGCTGTCAATGAAACTACAGGGCCCAACCAAGAAATATACGACTTGGTAAATAAGGTGAGGGCTCGTTCGTTTATGGCTCCAATGCCCTTAGCATGCCTTACGGACAAGAATACGATGCGTGATTATATCAAACGCGAACGTAGAGTGGAGTTCTTTTATGAAAATAAACGTCCTTGGCATTGTCGCTTGTATTTGGAAGCGGACGATGTTGTCGAACTTCAAAAAGAACAAGCCTGGAAGGCGGCGGGTGCTAGTAATGATGAGAGATCTCAAAATTATTGGGAACTCAATTCGCAATCTTACCCCAAGTGTCAGCGCATGGTCAATGGAATGAGACCCATTGAAGATCCTGAAGGTAAAATACTTATTGGTGATAAGAAATATAAGATGGAACGCTACTGCGTTGAAGAAAGGGTGTTTGAAACTCCTCGCCATTATTTGTTTCCCATCATGGTCACAGAGTTGCAACGCTCTCCGTTATTGGTGCAGAACCCTGGCTGGTAATACAAAAAAGGGGACTTATATATCATAGAAGTCCCCTTTAATTCTACTATGTGCCCTATTAAATGCTCTGGAGAATGGCTTATGCCTAAAATTCACACAAAACACACATAATTGCATATAGAAGAGCTTACATTTAATAAATTTTTGTTAATTTTGAAGCGCATCAGCAATAGCGCATCAGTAAAAGCGCATTGGAACAAGCAATTACCTGAATTTCGCTCTCAGACCAATGTCAGAGACGCCCTAGATAGTGTCATTTTTGTGGATTATTTGGGTGAAAAAGTGACTAAGCAAGAATTTACCTTCAGCGAAAAAGAAGAGCTTGTCAAGATTGTTAGTTCCGGATGGAATAGCCTAAGCTCCGACTGGGAGGCATTTGACGAAGTCAAGTATGAATACAACGACGATGGAAATTTGACTTCAGAGCAAAACATTACAGACGTTCAAGCAGGATATGGCAGAAGATGGGAGTTTGTATACGACGACTCGGGATTGGCCATTCTTCAAACTACCTCTTTGTTTGCTGAAGGAGTGTGGTCATACAGAGAAAGGCTAGAGACGAAATACGACGACAGAGGCAATCCAATAGAAAAATATGGCTATACTTATAGTGGAGGGGAATGGAAAATAACAATTAAGAGGCTTGAAACTTACGACGACAACGACTTTCAAAGCTCAATTGAAATTTACTCCTGGATCAATAATGATTGGGCAGGTGATCAAAAATTTATTTATAATCGCAACTCAGCAGGGAAGCTAACTTTGTGGGCTTCTCTAGCATGGATCTCGGGGAGCAAATCATGGCAAAACGAGGGTAAGATAGAACAAGACTGGGAAAATGAAAATATGATTCGACAAGCACAGTCTTATTGGAATCCAACAGCTGAGGCGTGGATAGGATTGAATGACATTGCTATAAACGATGAGGTGATATTTGTTTACGACGAACAAAATAGATTGATATTGGAGACTTTCAGTCTGTTTAAAGATGGTGCTTGGATAGTGAGAAGCGTTAATGAAACACCTCACGAAACACTTGAGTCTGGAGAGGTAGAGTCTATTCAAAGCACTTATAGATACTCCTCTGCCGAAGAGCGTGAGCACACCAACACCTTTACACGCAGATACAATGACCTAGGAATGATTACTTACGAAAAAGAATCAGCAAAGGTTGGAACTACTTGGTATCACTATTATGAAAGAATCTCGCTCTTTGATGCCTCTGGAAATGATATAGAAACAACTTCTTATCTCTTCTTAACTGACGGTACAAGAATTGGAGATTTTACTTCCAAGGCTGAATACAACAGCGACAACCAGATCACAATACGTAAAAGTTATGTAGGAAAGGAAAACAGCGACAATGATTGGAAACCAGTCTTTAGAGACGAGCATGAGTATCAAAATAAAGTAGCATCAAGGGTATATCGTTCTGTAGCAAATGGCGACAGCTGGATAGCATCATCGGGTTCGGGAGTAGACTTGGATTTTAATATTCCCCGTTCTGAGATTCTTATGCCTTCTCAATATGAATCGAAGTTCAAAGTGCTGGCAAGCTATACTTTTACAGCAGCAAGCGGCGATTTTGATGCCAATGTATTCACCTATTACTACTCTCCACAAAGCACCTTAGGTGTTGAGAATGTTGAGAAAGGTGCTAAGGTATCAATATATCCCAATCCTACGAGCGATTACGTCAATATTGATGGACAATTTAACTCTGCTAGCCTCATTGACATCAATGGCAAACTTATCCTCACTAGTTCGGATGCTAAAATCAATCTAAGCTCCCTTTGTAGAGGAATATATTTGCTTAGAATTGCGACAGACGATGGAATCTTTAGTCGAAAAATAATGAAACAATAGTACTGAAACAACAATAACAAAAGGGCTTGTTCGATAAATTGGACAAGCCCTTTGTAATCAACAACAATTTGCCATCTTTGGCTGTTATTTAGTCGCCTCCTTATAAACCCAAACTGACAATTATATTGGAAAGCTTATATCTCATTCCCAAAAGAAGTGATATTCTCACTACTTAAAGGCGCATAAGGACCTTCTTTAATCTCATAAACCACCGTACCCGATTCCAAAACTTCAAAACTATGCCAAAAGGGCGATGGTATCTCCATGCCAAAAACACCATCTGCAGGAGCAATGTCTTTGATAAGAATTGTCTCGCCCTCATCATTATAGATAAAACACCGCAAGCGCCCACGAAGAACGAGAAAATATTCGTCCTTATCAGGATTGCTATGCCTATGGATGGGGAAAATAGTGCCTGGCTCCATAGCATTCAAGAGCCTATTGATAGGGTCTTCCAATCGGGGGTGAAAATTGTAATTCATTCGCAGACGTGGACTCTCCTTAGCTTGCCCCACCAAAGAATCCAATAATTTTTGATCAATAATTTTTATTTCTGAGTTCATAATTTATTTATTATTTTTGTGAAAAAATAAACGATTGCGCAAGATACAAATAAAAACGATAGCAATATCTATCTGTTTTTGCGAGATAGGTATTGCAAAATCGTGGATATTGCGTATCTTTGCTCTTGTTCAGAATTTACATTCCATTATTTATAATTATTCATAATTATCCCTCAACATGAAAAAATATTTTATTAGCATTTTTTTATCTCTAACAATCTACAGTATGGCACAAACAGGTAATCCTCTATTGGACAAGTACAATACTATCCATCAGACTACGCCCTTCGACAAAATTCAAATAAGTCATTACGAACCAGCTTTTGAAATAGCTATGCAAAAGCACAATGATGAGATAGAGGATATCGTCAGTAACAAGTCAAAACCCTCATTCTTGAATACAATAGAGGCTTTAGAGTATTCGGGAGAATTGCTAGACAATATCTCTCGCGTGTTTTTTACTCTTCTAAGTGCCGAAAGCAACGACCAGATGATGGAAATCTCGCAGAGGCTGCAGGCCCAACTCACCGACCACAGCAATAATATAAATCTCAACGAGGGCCTTTTTGCAAGAGTAAAAGAGGTATACCAACAAAAAGAAAACCTCAAGATCAGTGGCGAACAAATGCGACTACTGAACAATACTTTTGATAGCTTCGTAAATAGAGGTGCCAACTTAAGTGCCCAAGATAAGCAAAAATACAGGGAGCTTTCTTCCCGACTCAGTGCCCTGAGTCTTCAGTACGGACAGAATGTGCTCAAGGAAACCAATGCCTATGAAATGTTGCTCACTCAAGCCTCTCAATTGGAAGGTCTTCCCCAAAATTTTATTGAAGCTGCCGCACAAAAAGCCAAATCCAGCAATAAAACAGGATGGATCATAGATCTTAGTGCACCAAGCTATGTGCCCTTCCTCAAATATGCTGCCGATAGGGAATTACGAAAAGAACTATACACTGCATCGACAAGCAAATGTACGTCGGGGGAGTTCAACAACCTAGAAAATGTACGTCAAATTGCCAATACTCGCCAAGAAATTGCCAAACTCATGGGCTACGATACCTATGCACAGCAGGTGCTTCGCAAAAGAATGGCTGCCAACACCAGCAATGTATATAAATTGCTCGACGAACTATTGGAAGGTTTCAGGCCCGCAGCCACAAAAGAGGTGATGGATGTACAAGAACTGGCTAATAATGATCTTAAAACCTCGCAAGAAAAACAAGTAATGCCTTACGACTGGACTTTCTATTCAGAGCAAGTCAAAAACGCTAAATTCAGCATCAGCGAAGAGATGATTCGGCCCTATTTTGAACTCGAAAATGTAAAAAATGGAGTCTTTGGGCTCGCTACAGACCTCTTTGGAATTACTTTTAAGAAAAACGAAAAAATTGCTGTCTATCACCACGAGGTAGATGCCTATGAGGTATTTGACAAAGATGGATCCTTACTTGCCGTTTTATATACCGATTTTTATCCCCGCGCAGGCAAAAGAGCGGGTGCTTGGATGACGAGTTTCAAAGGGCAAGAAATGCGCAAGGGTAAAAATATGAGACCGCAAACAAGTATCGTCATGAACTTTACCAGGCCTACAGGTTCTGCCCCAGCCCTGCTAAGCTTCGATGAGGTAGAAACCTTCCTGCACGAATTTGGTCATGCCCTACACGGAATGTTTGCCAACACTGTATATCCTAGCATGTCTGGAACCAGTGTATACCGCGACTTTGTAGAGCTTCCCTCGCAACTCATGGAAAACTTCTTACTAGAGAAAACCTTCCTCGACAAATTTGCCAAACATTATCAGACGGGAGAAGTTATTCCCGACCACCTAGTAAAAAAAATTGACGAATCTTCCAACTTCAATGCTGGATACCTCTGCATGCGCCAATTGAGTTTTGGCTACCTCGACATGGCATACCATACCATAGATAAACCTTTGGACGATGTGCTTATCGCCGATTTTGAGCGCCAGGCAATGGATAAAACAAATATATTGCCAACTATTGCCTCCTCCCTGATGTCGCCATCCTTTGGCCATATTTTTTCGGGAGGATACGCCGCTGGATATTATTCCTACAAATGGGCAGAAGTGCTTGATGCCGATGCCTACGCCTTATTTCAAGAAAAAGGCGTATACGACAAAAAAACTGCCCAGTCTTTTAGAGATTGCATACTTTCGCGTGGGGGGACAGAAGACCCAATGGTGCTTTACAAGCGTTTCAGAGGTCAAGAGCCAAATACCAAAGCCCTGCTCAAAAGAAGTGGGATAAAGTAAATAAATAATGAATAATTTTAAGATGACACACAAATTAATTATGACCGCAGTAATCGCAGCTGCAAGCCTTGTCTCGGCAATGGCACACGGCAGTAACCCACTTTTAGGGAAAAGAAATACTCCCTACGGAGTGCCTAGTTTTGAGAAGATCAAGCCTGAGCATTACAAGCCTGCATTTTTGCAAGCCATGCAGGAGCAGGACGCTGAAATCAAGGCAATTACTTCCAGCAAAGAAAAAGCAAGTTTTGCCAATACGGTAGCCGCCCTCGACAAGTCGGGAGGTTTGCTGCGATCGGTATCGGCAACTTTCTTTGGCATCTCTAGCGCACAGAGTGCGCCCGAATTACTGGCCCTGCAAACAGAATTATCGCCCCTACTTTCTAAGCACAACGACCTAATAAGCATGAACGACCAGCTTTTTGAACGCATAAAAAGCCTATACGACAAAAAAGAGCAGCTGGCATTGACCAAGGAGCAAAATAAACTACTAAGCGATCTTTACAAAAGTTTTGTGCGAAATGGAGCAACACTCCCCGAGGCAAAAAAAGATCAATTGAAAAAGCTCAACGAGGAAATTTCTGGCCTGCAAAATAAGTTTGCACAAAATATGCTTGCCGAAACGGGAGCTTTTCAATTGATTATTGACAACAAAGAAGAGCTGGCAGGACTTCCCGACGACCTCGTTGCCGCCGCTGCAATACGTGCCACAAAGGCAGGGAAAGAAGGCAGCTGGATCTTTGGACTCGACAACCCTAGCATCATGCCCTTCCTTCAATTTGCCGACAGCCGCGAGCTGCGCGAAAAAATGCTCACAGGATACCTCATGCGCTGCAACAACAATAATGACAAGGACAATAAAGAGCTAATCGTCAGACTCATTAGCCTGCGCAATGAAAAGGCAAAGCTCCTGGGTTTTGAAAATTTTGCATTCCTTGCCCTCGACGACAGAATGGCCAAAAAGCCAGAAGCCGTTTATGAACTCCTAGACCAAATATGGACTCCCGCCAAGGTCGTTGCCACACAAGAAGCTGCAGATATGCAGGACATGATAGGTTCCAAATTTGTGCTGCAATCTTGGGACTGGAGGTATTATAGTGAGAAAATTAAACAAGAAAAGTTCAACCTTTCAGAAGAGGAGATACGCCCATATTTTGAAGCCAACAACGTAAGAGATGGCATCTTCTGGGTATGCCAGCAGCTATTTGACATCTCCTTTACTGAGCTTTCCAATATTCCACTCCCTCACCCCGATGCAAGGGCTTTCTTATGTAAGGATGCTGATGGAAAAACTGAACTTGGCATATTGTATATCGACCTCTTTGCGCGCCCCGGATTTAAACGTGGTGGTGCTTGGTGTGGCTCCTATCGTACGCAAACCTACGACAAAACAAAACGAGTATTGCCCATAACAACCATTGTGTGTAATTTTACTGCTCCAATAGGCGACAAAGCGGCACTCTTGACTATGGACGAAACAGAAACTTTCTTTCATGAGTTTGGCCATGCCTTACACAATCTATTCAAAGACGTAAACTACTATGGGGTAGCTGGTGTGCCACGAGATTTTGTGGAACTTCCCTCACAAATAATGGAGCATTGGGCCTTTCAGCCTCAGTCCCTTCACAAGTATGCCAAACACTACCAAACGGGAGAGGTAATACCTCAAGACTTGATAGACAAAATGGAAAAGGCCAGTAAGTTTGGACAAGGATTCAAAACCATGGAGTATCTTGGTGCCTCATATCTTGATATGGATTATCATGTAGCTAGCAATCCTGAAAAAATAAATATCCTGGATTTTGAAAATCAATCCTTATACACCAACAGAGGCTTATTGTCGCAAATCCCTCCGCGATATAGAAGCACCTACTTCCAACACACAATGGCGGGAGGATACACCGCAGGGTATTATAGCTACATATGGGCCGAAGTATTGGATGCCGACGGATTTAGTGCCTTTGAAGAAACAGGCAATATTTTTGATAAGGCTACGGCTGCTAAGTTTAGAAAATATGTCCTTGCCCCTGGTGGAATAGATGATGCCATGGATATGTATGTAAACTTCCGTGGATCAAAACCATCTATCGACGCTCTTCTGAAAAATAGAGGACTAAAATAAGAGGCCTAAAATAAGAGGTCAAAATAAATAATGAATAAATAGGGAGTAAATAATTTACTTGCTATTTATTCTCAACTGTGGTCTTTTTGGTTTTTGCGAGGCAAAAATCAAAAAGACCACAGTTGCTACAAAGAGGTTTGCGAGCCATACAAACATACCTGCCATGAAGAATGAGCCAATGGTGGGCCTTGGAAAGTAGTCTTTTGGGGATATGCTTTACAAGCTCCCTCTCTGTTTCCAGCGGTGTTTTTGAATTATTGGTAAGCCCTATTCTGTTTGAAACTCTGAACACATGGGTATCCACTGCCATTGCTGGCTTGTTGAAGGCTACCGACAAGATTACATTCGCCGTTTTTCGCCCTACACCGGGCATGGTCACCAGTTCCTCTAAGGTGGAGGGAACGACATCGCCAAACTTATGGTGCAGTATCTTTGCCATACCTACCAAATGCTTGGACTTGGCATTGGGATACGAAATGGAGCGAATATATCCTAAAACCTCTTCTTGGGAAGCATTAGCCAAGACCTCGGGCTCAGGAAATGCCTCAAAAAGGGCGGGGCTAATCATATTTACACGCTTGTCGGTGCATTGTGCCGAAAGTATGACCGACACCAGTAGGTGGAAAGTGCTGTCATAATGCAATTCCGTTTCTGCTGTAGTAACATGCTGCTCAAACCAAGCCAAAACGGACTTATAACGTTCTTTTTTAGTCACAGTATTTAGGTGGCAGACTCAAATTTGCGTAGAAAGCGTATATCATTTTCAGAAAATAAACGCAGATCTTTCACCTCATATTTTAGATTGGCAATGCGCTCTATTCCCATTCCTAGGGCAAATCCTGAGTAAACGGTGCTATCGATACCGCAATTTTCTAATACATTGGGGTGCACCATTCCACAGCCCAAGATCTCTACCCAGCCCGTATGCTTGCAAAATGGGCAGCCCTTACCTCCACAGAGCTTACAGCTGATATCCATTTCGGCACTGGGCTCTGTAAATGGAAAATATGAGGGGCGCAGACGAATCTTGGTGTCTTCGCCAAACAGTTCTTTGGCAAAAAATAATAGCGTTTGTCGCAAATCGGCAAAAGAAACATCTTTATCAACATAAAGAGCCTCTACCTGATGGAAAAAACAATGTGCCCTATAAGAAATTGCCTCGTTGCGATACACCCTGCCTGGACAAATAATGCGAATAGGAGGCTTGGTATGCTCCATAACCCTCACCTGCACCGATGAGGTATGCGTGCGCAGAAGGGTGTCCGCTCCGTGCATAGTAAAAAATGTATCTTGCATATCCCTTGCTGGATGATCTTCGGCAAAATTTAATGAGGAAAAAACATGCCAATCATCCTCTATCTCTGGACCGTCGGCTATACTAAAGCCCAAACGAGCAAATATGGAACAAATTTCCTCTTTGACCAAGGATATAGGATGGCGCGTGCCCAAGGTGTGAGGATAGGCCGTACGAGTCAAATCCATATCTTCCACAGACTCTGCTCCTGCATCAAAAGACTCCTTAAGATTATTGATTTTTTCTTGCGCCTTTTCTTTGAGTTCATTCAGGCGCATACCCAAATCCTTCTTCTCGGCGACGGCGGCTCCCCTAAAATCATTCATCAAAGAAGCAATCTCCCCTTTTTTACTGAGATACTTCACACGCAAAGTCTCCAACTCATCGTGGTTCTTTGCCTTAAGGGTTTCTAATTCAGCCAGTAAATTCTTGATCTTGCCTATCATAAGTTCTTTATTTTTGTTTGAGATAGTCGCAAAATTAGATAAAATTTGTGAGAGCGCAAACACGAACTCATAAAAAGATGCCAATTGTTTTGTAAGTTAATATTTTTTATATACTTTTGCACCCGTTGTTCGTTAGAATAGCAATATTTGAAGAGGTGCCTTAGCTCAGTCGGTAGAGCAATGGACTGAAAATCCATGTGTCCCTGGTTCGATTCCTGGAGGCACCACCTTGATAAGAAAAAAAGACAAAATCCCTAAGTTTTAAGTAAACTTGGGGATTTTGTCTTTTTTTAGCGCCCTTGATTTAGAATTTATAGAAGCTGTGTTCGCCAACATACAGTTAAGGGATGTAATTTAAAAATATATTTTAACGCAAATTATGGTAGTTTTGTTAAAAAGAACGCCATTTTCATCCTTAGTTGAGTAAAAATATATATATTTGTGATGTATAATAATATTTTATAATATATCATTTTGAATTGTGATGAATAGGAACCATGAGATAATTGATTTTGCTGTCAGCATGCCTGAGGTTTGGAGTATACTAAGTGCAAAAGAGCAGGATCTAATTCTAGATTGTTACGTTGTTGAGTATTTTAAAAAAAATCAGACAATTTATTGCGAAAATGACATCCCTATAAATATGATGTGTCTTTTGAGTGGTAAAGTAAAAATTCATAAGGAGGGTGTTGGTGGGAGAAATCAAATAATTCGCATACTAAAACCAATAGAATATTTTGGTTATAGAGCATTCTTTGCCCACGAGAAATACCTCACTGGAGCCTCAGCCTTAGAAGCTAGCGAAGTATGCTTAGTTCCGCTAAAAATTATTTTTGAGCTGGTATCTAGCAACAGCGAACTTGCCCAATACTTCATCAAACTATTGTCAATAGATCTTGGTATTGCCGACGAAAGAACTGTCAACCTAACCCAGAAGCACAGTCGCGGACGACTTGCTGAGTCTTTGGTGTTTCTTATTGATAGTTATGGTTTGGAGGAGGATAAATCCATCAACATATATATGGCGCGCGAAGACCTTGCAAATCTGTCGAATATGACATCCTCAAATGCTATACGCACGCTGGGTCATTTTGCGGACGAGCGTATTGTTTCTCTTGATGGACGAAAAATAAAGGTTATCAATGAGGATATGATTCGTAAAATAAGTAAGTTAGGGTAATATATTGGCTATATATTGGCTCTTTGTGATAACTTATGTATCATATTTTTCAAGCTTAGTTTTTACAAAGCTAATTTTTTCTTCTATACACATTTCTGCTGGCACCCAATGAATTTCAAAACCTCGTCTTTCCATTCCACGAAACCAAGTCATCTGGCGTTTGGCAAACTGGTGAATTGCAACTTCTAATTGGTCAAACATCTGCTGAAAGGTAATTTCTCCGCATACATACATGGTGATAAATTTATATTCCAAACCATAATATATAAGATCCTGAGCATTTATGCCCTGTTTTAAAAGTGCCTCAACCTCTTCTATCATGCCTTCCTTGAGCCTAGCTTTGAGTCTGCGTGAGATTTTAGATCGCCGCTCTTCTCTTTCAATATTGATACCTACAATAAGACTGTTTAGAGGCTCAAAGCATTGCACTTTAGGGTCTTGCTTGGCGCTATACTCCTCTATTTCTATGGCTCTAACAGCCCTTTTTGCTGAATCTATATCAGAGTTGTTGTGTAATATCTTGTATGACGACAAAATTAATTCTAGCTCTTCTAAAGATTTGGAGCTCAAAATTTTTCTTAATTCAGGATTCTCTGGCACCGCTAGCAGGCGGTACGCTTTTAGAACAGCCTCTATATACAAACCTGTGCCTCCACATAGAATTGGTATTGCCTCTTTTTGTTTTAATCTGCTAAACACAGCGGCAAAATCTTGTTGGTACTCAAATAAATTATATTTTTCGCCTGCATCACGAATATCTATAAGATGGTAGGGTATTTTTCGTCCATTGTAGTTGTAATCTTCGAGATCTTTGCCCGTACCGATATCCATCCCACGATATACTTGCCGCGAGTCGGCACTAATAATCTCAGTATTCATATCGGCTGATAAAGCTGCTGCAAATAGTGTTTTCCCTGAGGCTGTAGGGCCAAGGATAGCGATTATTTCTGGATTCATTCTATTTTTATTTGATTACTACCTACCTAAAACAATTAATTTATCGTGCATATCTCGTGCTTGCTTTCAGTGATATTTTTGTCGATGCTACTAAAATTAATTGCTATCAGATGTATTGGTTTTCCTCGACTGGCATATTTATCGGCATAGCCACGGGTTTTTATCTGATCCATGGCTATCTCTGCCGATTCGTTGTGCTTAAATTCAAATATAAATACCGCCTTGTAGCTTTCGCATACTGCATCTATACGACCTTTGTTGGTGTGCATCTCTGCATTGAAACGGTAGGGCAGCAAATGAAAGATAC
>BHEP01000054.1 GCA_003851245.1 Bacteroidales bacterium
ATATAAGCATTAAAATTGGCGATACTTGCCAAAGTTTTTCTATTGTTCCAAATAGCCAAAAAGGTATCAGAAACTACCTCTTCGGCTTCGGAGGTAGTTTCGACATAGAGGCTAGTGAAGCGCAATAATGATGCAAAATACATCAGGTAAAGCGATTTTAATGCGGCTTGCGAATCTGTCAATGCCATTTCACACACCAAGGCGTTTATTTCTTCTCGTCTATTACGCAAGTAGAAAATATATTAGGTTTAAATAAGACGTTCCTATCATCTTAGTCGCAATGAAAAAGAAAAACCCTTAGTGCATAAGTTTTTTATTTTCATATTTGAGTTTCCCCGATATGAAGTTCTTTATACTCAGAAGAAGGGACAGGAACTAACTCTACCTTACTAATATTCCAAGGAGCATTTAAGCCCAAAGCTAAAGAAAAAAGGATACTACTATTTATAATGCAAGTGCAAGCTTTTTTTAATTACTCACCTAAAACGTTATAGAGCCAAAAAAAACTAGCGAATTGTTTAAGGATTTTTAAATAAAAATGGCACTGTTTTTGTATCTTTTTAATTGTTATTTAATTAAAATTAGAAATAAATTTGGCTTTTTTGAATTGCTAATTATTTGTTTTAAAGTTTAAATTTAGCTAATTTTGACAAATATTGTTTGCGTTTTGAAAATTTATTAAGAAACGCATTCAGCTTTTTTCTATAAAGGTAAAAAATGAGTACATTATTTAAAAATGAGGTGAAGGCTTACCTCCCAGGATTTTCTATAGACTGTGTTATTTTTGGTTTTGAAGATGGGCATATAAAAGTCCTTCTCAATAAGTTTCATTGTATAGATCAATGGATGCTACCTGGAGGCTTTGTTTATGTGGACGAGGATGTTGATCAGGCGGCTAAGCGAGCATTGAAGGTTCGCACAGGATTGGCAGATATTTTTTTGAACCAGTTTTACCTCTTTGGCAATTGCGATAGGAGTGATGGCGAGATAAACAAAAAAATTCTTGAGGTTTACGAACAGAAAAATCAGGACTGGTTTCTCGAGCGATTTGTTACCACAGCTTATTTTGCATTGGTAAATATTAGTAAGGTAAAATTGGAGAAAAATGCAATAGAAGATACTATGTGGGTAGATCTTAAGTCTTTGCCCCAATTGCATATGGATCACAATTCAATAATAATGAAGGCTATAGAATCAATTCGCCTGCTTATAAATCTATTGCCTATTGGCAAAGAACTGCTTCACGAAAAGTTTACCCTCCCTGAATTGAGGATGCTTTACGAGGCAATATTGGACAAGGATTTGGATAGGCGCAATTTTCAGCGCAGAATTTTGGCCCTGGGATATATCGATAAGCTACCAGAGAAGAGGCTTGGAGGAGCGCATAAAGCTCCCGATCTTTACTCTTTCAATAAAGAAAAGTATCAGGAAAATTTGAAAAATGGAATGAACTTGATTTGGTAGAACATCTGCGAAGTACGAAGTATGTTTTACACCTCGTACTTCACAATTGATTATTGAAAATTATTTCAAAAGATATTCTGCTATCTGAACGGCATTTAGAGCAGCACCCTTTTTTATTTGATCGCCAACACACCAAAAAGAAAGCCCATTGGGGTTGGATATATCTTTGCGAATACGCCCTACAAATACCGGGTCTTTGGATGCCACAAAAAGAGGCATAGGATATTTTTTGTTGGCTGTATCGTCTTCAACAACAATGCCATCGGCCTTGGAAAACGCTGCTCTTGCCTCTTCTACCGAGATGGGCTGCTCTGTCTCTATCCAAATAGCCTCAGAGTGGGCACGAAGAGCTGGCACTCGCACACACATAGCGCTGACTTCTATCGAAGAGTGCATTATTTTTTGTGTCTCGTGATACATTTTCATCTCTTCCTTTGTATAGCCATTGTCGGTAAATACATCTACCTGAGGTATTAAGTTGTATGCCAGCTGGTATGCAAATTTGTCGACAGTGGGAGTTTCTCCCCTCACAATCTGCTGGTGCTGTGTGGCTAACTCATCCATAGCTGCTGCCCCTGCGCCAGAAGCCGCTTGGTAGGTTGCTACATGCACTCTCTTGATATGTGAAATGTCTTCTAGTGGCTTTAGAGCTACCACCATCTGTATGGTTGTACAGTTGGGGTTGGCAATGATATTGCGGGGACGATTTTTTGCATCTGCCGCATTTACCTCCGGAACGACCAGGGGCACATCTTTTTCCATTCTAAAGGCACTGGAGTTATCAATCATTATGCAGCCATGCTTGGTGATTGTATCTGCAAATTCCAAGGAGGTGCCTCCTCCCGCCGAGGTGAACGCAATATAAATGTCCTTAAAGTCGTCGTTATGCTTAAGTTCTTTTACTGTTATTTGCTTTCCTCTAAATGTATAAACACTTCCCGCACTTCGGGCAGATCCAAAGAGAACCAACTCATCCATAGGGAAATTTCTTTCCTCAAGTACACGTAAAAACTCCTGTCCTACGGCACCACTTATTCCAACAATAGCTATTTTCATCCTAAAAAATTAATGTAGGTCGCAAGACCTAGGGTATTATTATTATGTTTTTTTAAAAACAAAATGTATTCTTATTTGTTTTATCTATAGTACAGCATACGACAAGTAAAACAACTTACAAAGATACAAAAAAATATCAAAAGATAATTCAAAATGAAAAACTTTATTTTCACAATATTATATCTGATCCCAGCTTGCTTGTTTTCTCAGGCGATTGCTCCGTTTTCGGATCAGAACAAAAATATACATCAAAACTGGAGAGGCGACACTGAAAAATATACAATAAATACTGATCTTCAATTACAACTCAATGCCATGAAAGATGCTTCTCCAGCTTTTTTATCTACATCTACAAGCCGTCTTCTAAACACCGTTTGGGAATTTGGGACAAAAATGAACTTTAATCCTAGTTCGTCTAATTATCTGCGCATGTATGTGGCAAGTGATAATGCCGATCTTACCAAGGAGCTACAAGGGCTCTATATTCGTGTAGGGTATACCAACAAGCATGTAAGTTTGCATTCTCAGTCAGGAAAAACGTCAAAAACCCTTATCAATGGAACTTCCAAGCGCTTGGATATGCCCAATGTATCTCTTAGGGTAAAATTGACCATTGACCATACAGGATTTTGTAGCCTTTATTCAAAATTGGAGGGAGAGTCAATTTTTTTTTTGGAGGGCACTAGCCAATTAGATAAAGAGCCCCCTGTGGCATATTTGGGTCTAACTTCTTATTTTACGGCAACAAGAAGTCAGCATTTTTATTTTGAAAATATAGTCCTTGATATATTGGATAAAGACATGGAGAATCTTCAAGAGCCAGGCTTATGGGCAGATTCCCTCGATATTGTTATCAATGAGATACTTCCTAATCCTTTTTTGGGGGGCGAGGAGTATGTAGAATTGTATAATAGATCAGATAAGACTATAGATTTATCAAGCTTGAGTATTTTAATGCGCAATGCAGATATGTCTTTCAATAAGGCCTATCCCTTATCCCACAAAAAAGAGCCCTTCCTTCCCGACACCTATCTTTTATTGACCAAAAGCAAGGAAAATGTTTGTCAGTTTTATGCCTGCCCTTCCTTGCTTTCTTGTCAGGAGATAGCTATGCCTACCCTAACTAATGCAGGTGGCAATTTAGTTGTTATCAACAATATCAACAATACAATAATAGATGAGTTTGCATATAATGACAAGATGCACAGTGCAGGTTTGGCATCAAAGAAGGGCGTTTCTTTGGAGAGAATAGATGTGGAGGGAGCTTCCAACGATTGGAAAAATTGGCAATCGGCATCAGCAGAGAATAATTATGGCACTCCAGGAACAGCCAATTCTCAGCGTCTTGCAGGATTGGAAGATGGCGTAGAAATTATTGTGCCTACAATAGCAATGGATGAATATCAGATAAGATATAAATTTGCATCGGCAGGAAATATGTGCAGGGCAATTATTTTTGATTCCTCGGGAAAGGTAGTTAGGTCTCTTTTCAATAATCAATTATTGGGCACAGAGGGGGTTTTGTATTGGAATGGCAGAGGTAATTCTAATCAAACACTTAATTCGGGAGTTTACATCCTTTATTTTGAGATTAATGATCAAAGGAGTGGCAAGGTGAAGAAATTTAAGTTGCCAGTAGTAGTGCTAAATAAATAGAGTTTTCTACAAGCGCCGTGTCCCTTTAGGAATGCGGCGCTTGATAGAAAATGTATATGATTATAGTAGCATGTCGTGAATCATTTTTTGAAATATATACGTCCCACAACCCGCCGCATATCCTATAAAAGCAAGGAGGGATATTTTCTTTAGATACCAAATAAAGTCTATTTTCTCCATTCCCATTACTGCTACCCCTGCGGCAGACCCTATGATAAGGATACTACCCCCCGTGCCAGCAGCATAAGCCAAAAACTCCCAAAAATAATGATCCATAGGAAAATCGTACATGCCCATTGCACCTGCTACCAAGGGCACATTGTCGACAATTGAAGACAGCACACCAATGATTGAAGTAATCACATAATACTTATTGGGCTCCTCCAGAGGAATAGTTTCTAAGGACTGGGAAAGGGCGAATAATTGACCGCCCGTTTGCATGGCAGCAACAGCCATTAATATACCTAAAAAGAAGAGCATGCTTGGCATATCAATTTTTTTCAGTATGTTGCTTACTCCCAAGTCTATTTGGTCTTCTTCATCACGTTTTCTGTTTAATATTTCAGTGACTAGCCACATAAATCCCAGACCTAGAAGCATACCCAAGTAGGGCGGTAGGTGGGTGATGGATTTGAAAACAGGAACAAATAGTAAGGTACCAACACCTAAGAAAAGAATAAACTTACTTTCGCTTTTTGACAAACACACCTCTTTGCCTCCTTTGATACCCTCTGGCCTGCGCACATTTCCCTTCATCGTTAATGATAATATAAGTAGGGGAACAAGCAAGGAAACCAAGCTGGACAAAAAGGTCATGACAATTATATTTTGTGCACTTACCTTGCCTGCAATCCAGAGCATTATCGTAGTCACATCTCCAATTGGCGACCAGGCACCTCCAGCATTTGCTGCCACAATAACCATTCCAGCATAGAACCATCTATCTTCTTTGTCTAAAATGAGCTTGCGCAATAGGGCAACCATCACAATAGAAGTGGTAAGATTGTCTAAAATGGCCGACATAAAAAATGAAAGTAAGGCAATGATCCACAAAAGAGAAGTCTTTTTCGTAGTGTTGATATTGTTTGTAATGATACTAAATCCGTCGTAGGAGTCTATTAATTCAACAATAGTCATGGCCCCAATAAGGAAGAAAAGAATCTCTGAAATCTCTCCTAAGTGCTCTAATAGAGGCGCATGGCTGAGCCAGGAGGCAAAATTTCCATTAGGATTGGTCTGTAAGTATTGCTGAAAATCTGAAAATATAGGCATTGTAGAAGGGTCGCCCATTGACAAAAGAACCCACATTACGGCCCCTAAAATTAAGGCCGTTGCCGATTTATTAATTTGCAAAGGATGTTCCAATGCAATACAAGCGTAGCCTATAACAAAGACTATGATCATTGTGTAAAACATATTTTTTAAATTTAAGTGTTTAGCTAAATTAATTTTGCCAAAGTTAGCCCTAATATTTTACTTCAACAAGCTCAATATGGAAAGAAATCTTTTATGAGGATGCCATGTCTATATTTTGTCGCAATATTTTATTGCAATTAACAAGAAAAGGCCTACCTTTGCCAGACAGTCTTGATTTTTTAAAAGTTTACAAAGCCAAGAGCTTATTTTGCAGTAAATATGGGACGATGGACAGACAATAAGGTGCTTAAAACGGTATTACCACTATTTGTAGTGGGGTATCTCTTGTGCACCAGCCTCTCTATTCACTACCATGCCCTGCATGGCATTATGGTTGCCCATGCCCATCCCTTTGCCCAAAATACTCATCATTCAGATACTGAAATTTGGACTCTCCATGATCTTACAATCTATTTTTCAGAAGTACAGTCTTTCGTAGGTCTTGAGCTCCTTGTATTCAAGCAATTTTTATCTGTAAAGGAAGCGCTTGTAGAGACTTTCCTTTTCAAGAAGGTTCTTTTTGTAAATATTCCCCTTAGAGGACCTCCCTCGACTATTCTTTTCTTGGAGTAGTCTTTCAAAAAATAATTTTTATTAGTAGGCCTTCCTACATACTTAGTTTCTCTAGGCAAATAGCTGATAGGGGGCTGAGTTATTTATTAAACAAAACACAAACTTGTAATTATGAAACTATATATATTAATATTTATGATATTAGTCCCCTCTTTCTGTATGGCGATTTCGGGACAAGCAACAGATGCCAATCTAACAGGGCATGTGGTAGATAAGAAAACAAATGAGCATTTAGGCTATGTCAATATTTTCCTCAAAGGCACACAGTTGGCATCACAGACAGATATTACGGGGCATTTTTTCTTGAAAAACCTTCCCTTAGGGAAGCAAGTTATAGAGGTAAGTTTTGTGGGTTACAAAACCATGCAAAAAGAAATTTACTTGCTGCCAGGGAAAACTTTGGAGCTCAATTTTGAGATCGAGCAAGATGTGTTCGAGCTTTCCAGTGTGCTCATTAGTACCAGTAGAAGTCAAACTATAAAGCTTGCGTCGCCCAATTTGGTGAGTATGCTCACTTCGGAGCTTTTTGCACAGACCAATTCGACAACCTTGGCTCAGGGGCTATCTTTTCAGCCCGGTTTGCGTGTGGAGACTAATTGTCAAAACTGTGGCTACCAACAGGTGCGCATCAATGGCTTAGATGGCACTTATTCTCAGCTGCTCATAGATGGGCGGTCGCTGATGAGCTCCCTGACCAGCGTGTATGGCATAGAACAAATCCCATCCAATATGATAGATAGAGTAGAGGTGATGAGAGGAGGAGGAACTGCCTTGGCTGGAGCTAATGCCATTGGAGGCACAGTAAATGTTATTACCAAAGAGCCTCTTAGAAATTCGGGAGAAGCCGCCCACACTACTACCTTTATAGGAGGGAAATCGGCAGATATGAATACCAGTTTTAATCTGTCTTTGGTGAGTGACGATCACAAATCGGGAGCCTATGTATTTAGCTCTTTTCGCAATAGAGAGAGCTACGATGCAGACAAAGATGGCTATTCCGAAATAGGTCTGCTCAATGGTAAAACTATAGGAATGAGGGCCTATTATAGGCCAAGCAATCAGAGTAAGCTGAGTGTGGAATATCACAATATGGGGGAGTTTAGAAGGGGTGGAGACAGCCTTGATCTAGCCCCACACAATGCAAATTTGGCAGAGCAGCTGGAGCACGAAATCAACGGGGGAGGTGTGCGCTACGATTTGTTTTCCAAAGATTATAAGCACAAGATTAATATTAATTTGGCAGGACAGCATGCCAAACGCAAGAGTTATTTTGGAGCCAATCAGCATGCCGGTGGCTATGGCAGAACCCTTGATAAGGTGCTGTCTCTTGGGGGGCAATATATTTACAACTTGGATAATTTGATTTTTATGCCTGCCGAAATCACTGCAGGAGTCGACTATAATTACAATTATCTGCATGATGAAATTAAGGCCTATAATAAGGATTTGATACAAAAGATTTATGTGAGCACTGCTTATTTTCAGAATGAATGGAAAAATGACAAGTTCTCTATGCTATTGGGTGCTAGGCTGGACAAGCACAATTTGCTTTCAGGAGCAATTCTTAGTCCTCGAGGAAACTTTAGGTATACAGCCAATGAGAATTTTATCTTTCGCGCCACCTACTCTCAAGGTTTTAGGGCACCCCAAGCCTATAATGAAGATTTGCATATTTCGCTGGCGGGAGGTAGGCCTGTTTTGATAGAGCTATCGCCAGATCTTAAGGCCGAAAAATCGCAAAGTGTAAGCCTGTCGGTAGATATGTATCGAGATTTTGGACAGGTAAAAACCAACCTGCTTATAGAAGGTTTTGTTACTGATATAGATAATCTATTTGTCTTGAAAGAAAAAGGCAGCGACAATTTTGGTAATACCATCATGGAGCGCATCAATGCCAGTGGAGCAATGGTAAAGGGAATAAATTTTGAAGCAAGAATAGTACCTATTGCTAACTTGGAGTTTCAAGCAGGAATGACCATTCAAAGAAGCAAATACAATGAGGCTCATCAGTGGAGTGACAATGAAGATGTGCCCAAAGAGAATCGCTTGTTTCGTTCGCCAAATCACTATGCCTACCTCACTTCTAGCTATAGGCCTACTAAATCATTGATGCTTGCAGTGTCGGGAACCTACACGGGAAGCATGTTGGTGCAGCATTTGGAAGGTGTTATATTGCAAGATATTGCGGTAAATACCCCCTCGTTTTTTGACCTAAACTTGAATTTGTCATACGATATAATAATTTCTAAATCAATTACTACACAGTTGAATACAGGAATACAAAATATATTTAATGCCTATCAAAACGATTTTGACAAGGGTGCCTCTCGCGATGCCAACTATATCTATGGACCCTCCTTGCCCAGGAGTTTCAATTTGGGTTTTAAAATATTGTTGTAGCTCACACATAGTAGGTAGTGCGGGTAGAAACTTCAAAAAAATGCTTACCTTTGCCTAATAAATAGTATAAGACTCATTATGCTAGTTTTGAATGTATTAATACATTCAACACTAGGTTTTGCGAGATGTTATAGAAATGACAAATGTTAGGACTTGATTTTACTTTGCCAAAAAAATATAATATCAAATGATGGATGAATATTTTGTTGTTTAAAAATATAAGCAATTATGAGCAATAAAAAACGAGTTAGAGAAGCTATAAAAAAGGTAGTCTCTACGATGATGGATAGAGTTATGAACAATGTTCTCATAAAGGACTCTTTTATAAAAGAAGAGCACCACTCTGCAAAACCTCTTTATGCGGCATTAGTACCTGACGAAATCTTTAAGTGGTCACATTTTGAGAGACGATTTGTGACTCCGTTTGGTGGTGTTTGGGGAAAGTTAGCCCAAGTTGTTGCCATTGAAGCACACGGAAATTGCTCATTAGGACATAGTGTAACAGGAACTGTTGGAAGTGAAAGTTTAAGAAGAATTCAAGAGGTTTTAAACAATCTCGAACATAATACTAAATACAAACTGAAAGTAAAACCCAATTGGGCGGAAGAGCTTGCATACATACAAAAAGGCGGAGAGAAACCTATTCCTGTTAGTGTTACTTGTGATGTTTTTATTCGCAACGAAGAAACTTGCGCAAAATATGCATTTGAAATAAAAGCACCTTTACCAAATAGTGATCAAACAAAAGTAAGTAAAGAAAAACTGTTGAAATTATTGGCGATGAACCCAAAGCAGGTAGATTCTGCCTACTATGCTCCTGCTTACAATCCTTACGGAAAGAAAGAAGACTACAAATGGACCTTTCCAATGCGCTGGTTCAATATGCACGAAGATGAATCGGTTTTAATTGGCAACGAGTTTTGGGATTTAATAGGTGGAGAAGGAACTTATAAAATTTTTATAAGCGAAGCAAATAAACTCGTAAAGGAATATAGAAAGCGTATTTACAAAGAATTTTTGGAAATTGAACCGCCTCAATATTTTAACTATTCACCACTAAAATAGGCGAAAAATGGGAAGCAAATTTACATTTATTAACCTGTTTTCAGGTATTGGAGGTTTCATAATGGCACTAGAAAACAAGGGAGGCAGACGTTTGAATTTTAGTGAAATCAGCGCAGATGTAGTAAACGCTTATTGTGAAAATTCAGATAAACCCATTGAAAATAAAATAAAATTAGCGGACATTTTATCTGACTTCAGTGAGAAAATTATTGAAGCAGAAAATGAAATACCAAGAGATTTATTTGGCGAAATCATTACTCAAAAAAGCATGAGTTTATCGACAAGCAATGATGAGAAATAAAGTATTAGGCTTTTCCTTGCTTCTATTGTTGTGGTATGTTTTTTGTCTTCCAGCAACTCTTTTCGATGTCCCTTACTCTACCGTTGTAGGCGATAAAAATGGGGACTTGCTTGGTGCGCGAATAGCCGAAGATAAGCAGTGGCGCTTTCCTGCCTCAGACTCTGTGCCAGAAAAATTTGCGGTCTGTATCATTGCTTTTGAGGATAAATATTTTCATGTACATTGGGGGGTAAATATTTTCTCTATTTTTAGAGCTGCTAAGCAAAATATTGTTTCGCAAAGAATTGTTAGTGGGGGAAGTACTATTAGTATGCAAACCATTCGTTTGGCAAGGAAAGAGAAACGCACTTATATAGAAAAAGTGATAGAGCTAATATGGGCAACGCGCTTAGAATTTCGCCATTCCAAGAAAGAAATTCTAGCTATGTATGCCTCCCATGCTCCTTTTGGCGGTAATGTTGTGGGACTGGAAGCTGCCGCATGGCGCTATTTTGGTCATAGCTCTGCCAATTTGTCGTGGGCAGAGTCTGCTACCTTGGCGGTATTGCCCAATGCTCCATCAATTATTCACTTGGCAAAAAATAGAAGCCGCTTGTTGGAGAAAAGAAATAGGCTACTTAGAAAACTTTATGAGCACAAGAAAATTGATGAATCGACTTACGAACTAGCTTTGACAGAGGCTTTGCCACAAGAACCCCTGCCTCTTCCTCAAATTGCGCCTCATCTGGTAACATACTTCTACAAAAACAAAAAAGGGGAAAACATACGATCGACAATTGATAAGGGCTTGCAATTGCAGGTGGAGAATATACTATTGCGATGGAATAATGTTTTTGCTAGCTCAGAAATAAAAAATATAGCAGCGCTGGTGATTGATGTTCACAAAAATGAGGTGCTGGCGTATTGCGGCAATGTAAATTTTGAAAATCAGTCTTCGGGAAATCAGGTAGATGTCATACGAGCTCCTCGCAGTTCGGGGAGCATACTTAAGCCTTTTCTGTATTGTGCAGCATTGCAGGAGGGGGACTTGCTACCCAATATGCTATTGCCCGATATACCGCTGAATATCAATGGTTTTACTCCCCAAAATTTTAATAGGCAATTCGATGGAGCCGTTCCAGCTTCAGAGGCATTGTCAAGGTCGCTCAATATTCCCTCGGTATATTCCCTACGCAATTATAGTGTGCCCAAATTCTATAACGTACTCAAAAAAATAGGATTAACAACTCTCAGCAAGCCCTCCAGTCACTATGGACTGTCCTTGATATTGGGAGGAGCCGAAGCTAATTTGTGGGATATCAGTGCGGCATATACCATGATGGCTTCTACCTTGAACGATTATCAGTCAGAAAAAGAGCAAGTCTTGGAAAAGCCACATTTGCTGTTGGCAAAAGAAGAGTCCACGAAGCTTGTCAAAACATTTGAGGCAGGTGCTATTTGGCAAACCTTTGAGGCACTCAAGGAGGTCAATCGCCCCGAAGAAATTGATTGGAGGTACATCTCCTCTATGCAGGATGTGGCATGGAAAACAGGAACCAGTTATGGTTTTAGGGATGCTTGGGCAGTGGGCCTTACGCCACGCTATGTGGTGGGAGTGTGGGTAGGTAATGCAAATGGCGAGGGCAAGCCCGGACTTACGGGAGCTCGCACGGCAGGGCCAGTGATGTTTGACTTATTGAATATATTGCCTTCTTCCAAGTGGTTTGAACAGCCCTACAATGAGTTTGTTGAGGCCGAAGTTTGTAGGCAGTCGGGGCATTTAAAGGGCATTTATTGCGAAGATACCGACAGCGTATTGATTTGTCCGCAGGGACTAAAAACAAGCCCCTGCCCCTATCATGTGGCGGTAAATGTGAGCAATGATGAGCGCTACAGGGTTTTTGAAAATTGTGCTGGACTCGGAGGAATGAAACAAAAAACATGGTTTGTATTACCTCCCGCTTGGGCATGGTTCTACAAGCAAGGCAATCCCTCATATAGGAATTTGCCGCCTCTAAAAGCCGATTGTGGTCACGATGGATCTTTTCAGCCCATGCAATTTATTTATCCTCAGCAAAATGCCTCCATTATCCTGCCCAAGCAAATGGATGGGCGCATGGGAGAGATTGTCTTTGAATTGGCACATTCGCAGTCCGATGCCCTTGTTTTTTGGCACTTGGATGATGTTTATGTGGGCAGCACCGAGCATTTTCATCGCAAGGCCTTGGCTCCCTCTTCGGGAAAACATTCCATAACAACAGTGGATAACGAAGGCAATAGTCTGTCAATTTCTGTGGAAGTAAGGCGCTTGAATGAATAGAAGTCCTTCGATAAGCATAGTTCAGAAAAAAGCCCTAAAAGGGCGACACATGCTAGCTAGGGGTGTGAACCCCTAGAATAGATTTATGACAAAGAATCATGCCGAATGGACATTAGTTCAAGTAAATTGGGGTGATTTCGACCAATATATATTATCTTTGTATTTCATTTTTTATTTTCACAAACCATTTTCATTTGTAAATTTTGGCAAAAGCAATTGTTGAGACCCCTCTGATGAAGCAGTATTTTGAAATAAAATCTAAGCATCCCGATGCGATTTTATTGTTCAGAGTGGGTGATTTTTATGAAACATTCAGTGGTGATGCTATCATTACCGCAGAAATATTGGGCATAACCCTCACCCGTAGAGCCAATGGAGCGGCTCAGTTTGTGGAGCTAGCAGGATTTCCCCACCATGCACTAGACAATTATCTTCCCAAATTGGTGAGGGCGGGTAAGCGTGTTGCTATTTGCGATCAGTTGGAAGATCCCAAATTGACTAAAAACTTGGTGAAAAGGGGAGTTACCGAGCTTGTTACGCCTGGAGTTTCTACCCACGAAAATATCCTTGACCACAAGGAGAATAATTTTTTGGCAGCCATTCATTTCAATAAAACGCTTTGTGGAGTAGCTTTCTTGGATATATCGACAGGAGAATTTCTCACTGCCGAGGGCAGTGTACAGTATATCGACAAATTGTTGAATAATTTTTCTCCCAAAGAAATACTTTTTGAAAGAAGCAAGCGCAAACAATTTGTTGAGGCTTTCGGACAGAAATTCCTTACCTTTGAATTGGAAGATTGGGTTTTTACGGAAGACTCTGCCCGCGAGAGGCTCTTGAAACAGTTTGAAACAAAGAATCTCAAGGGTTTTGGCATTCAAGATTTGTACAATGGGATGCTTGCTTCTGGCGCAATTCTGTATTATCTGGATCTTACGCACCACCACCACACAAGTCATATAAGCTCGATAGCACGAATAGAAGAAGATAGATTTGTTCGCTTGGACAAATTTACCGTCCGAAGCTTAGAGTTGATAGGAACGATGAATGAAGGAGGCAAATCTCTCCTTAATATATTGGATAAAACCATCACTCCTATGGGCGCTCGTATGCTCAAACGTTGGATTATTTTTCCTCTCAAGGAAGTAAAACTTATAGAAGACAGGCAGGCTGTGGTGGAATATTTTTTCAAAAATCCCCATCTAAAAGAACTACTCGAACAGGAACTCAATATGATAGGCGATTTGGAACGTATTGTATCTAAAGTCTCCGTGGGGCGAGTGAATCCCCGAGAGTTGACTCAGTTGAAATTGGCTCTTTCTGCCATTGTTTCGGTGAAGGAAGTCTGTCTTCATTCGGACGAACAAAGCCTTAAGCAAATTGGAGATCAGCTCAATGTTTGCCAGCTTATTAGAGAAAAAATCGACAGAGAAATAGAGAAAGATCCCCCAGTTCTTTTAAGTAAGGGACAAGTCATTCGCCGCGGTATCAATGAGGCTTTGGACGAATTGCGGGATATTGCTTTCTCGGGTAAGGATTACTTATTGAAATTGCAACAAAGAGAGATTGAAAAAACTGGTATAACATCATTGAAAGTAAGCTTCAACAATGTTTTTGGCTACTATATAGAGGTTAGGCATGCCCATAAAGACAAGGTTCCTGCAGAATGGATACGCAAACAGACGCTCGTCAATGCCGAACGTTATATCACAGAAGAGCTGAAAGTATACGAAGAGAAAATTCTGGGCGCGGAAGAAAAAATAGCTTCTTTGGAGGCTAAAATTTTCAATGATCTTATTCTCGAACTAATGGGATACATCGCTCCCATTCAGATGAATGCCAATCTTATTGCGCACGTGGATTGCTTGCTTTCATTTGCCAAGATTGCAGAAAAAAACAAGTATATTCGCCCCTTAGTAGAAGAGAGCGATGTCTTGGATATAAAAGGTGGTCGACATCCAGTAATTGAAACTCAGCTACCTTCGGAGGAGTCGTATATTGCGAACGATGTATATATGGATTCACAAAAGCAGCAAATAATAATTATTACAGGGCCCAATATGGCGGGTAAATCCGCACTTCTCAGACAAACGGCATTGATCACTTTGATGGCACAGATAGGATCTTTCGTTCCTGCAGACAGTGCAAAAATTGGTTTGGTAGATAAAATATTCACAAGGGTGGGCGCTAGCGACAATATTTCCCTTGGCGAATCGACTTTTATGGTGGAGATGAATGAGGCGGCAGATATTCTTAACAACCTGTCGTCGCGGAGTCTGATTTTGTTTGATGAGCTGGGACGAGGCACTTCTACCTATGATGGAATTTCTATCGCTTGGGCTATTGTGGAATATATTCATGAGCATCCTCGGGCACAAGCCAAAACGCTTTTTGCTACGCACTATCACGAACTCAATGAAATGGCGAAGACTTTTAAGCGTATCAAAAATTTCAATGTGTCGGTAAAAGAGCTAGAAAACAAGGTCGTTTTCCTGCGCAAATTGGTCAGAGGCGGTAGTGAGCATAGCTTTGGTATTCATGTAGCCAAAATGGCTGGGATGCCACCAAGCATAGTGGGACGTGCCAACGAGATTCTTAAGCAATTGGAATCCGACAATAGAAAAACAGAAATCGCCAAATCAAATAAAACCTCCAAAGTAGAGGGAGTGCAACTTAGCTTTTTTCAATTGGACGATCCTGTGCTTTCGCAAGTGAGGGATCAGATATATAATTTAGATGTGGATAATCTTACACCTCTAGAAGCTTTAAATAAGCTCAATGATATCAAGAAGATAATAAAGGGGAAGTAAAGCTATCCACTACTTCCCAGCCTTTGAAGACTACTGCCACCAAGTGCAGTTGTGCATCTCCCTTGTCATTTTTCACCTTCGGATCGGCAGCATAACGCTGCAGTTGCTGCTTAGCATCTTCCTTTGCTTTTACAATATCAATATCCTTGGCATCTCTCTTTAGGTATTTTATTTCCACGATATAGCGATGTTTCATTTCGGGATGCCTATGAAAATTGGCTTGAAAATAAAAATCGGCATATCCTTTGGATGCTTCGTATTCGGGGTGAATAATAAAATGGCTTGTCAGTCCCAAATACGCCAACATAAAACCTTTCACATGGGCTTCTCCTTCGATAAACTCTCGTACCACACTGGCTTCTTGGAGCTTGCTAGATATTAGGTCGAATACAGGTTTCCATTCCCCATCGTATGCCATGGCTTGTGTTTTCTGTGCCAACTCGTGAATATTGATTGATATGTTTAAAAGAGATTTGTATCCTTCGATGAGGTATCTAAACAATTGTTCTTGCACCACCAAATTGGGGATTTTCAATATCACCTCTCCTCTCGAAACTCCCGCAATACTTACCATTCCAAAATAGAAGAGCAGTGATTTGAAATTGCTGGTGTCGATAATACTTTCAGCAGGAAAAGAAATATTAATTGTAGCAGCCGTCTGTCCTGTGTCTATGAGTTCCTGAATAGCGGAAAAATTCTCTGTATTTTCGGCATCCCAAGCAGCAAGTTTGCGTAGCTGATTGTAGTCGGTTTGGATGTTTTTGTCGACCATGTTTTTTAGTATTATCTTCTTCGAGTTTATATACGAATCAAGATAAAATAATGCCATGTCGGAATTGTACATATTGTCGCCCAGACATTCTTCGGCAAAGCAATAATTGTTGTACCAGGGGCGCATTGTTTCAATCATCTCTTCTACCGAATGCTCTATGCATCCCTGTTTTTTGAAATATGAAAGCATTGTGTGTAGTTCATTTTCCGAAAAGCCTATGACTCCATTGTATTTAGGCTCGAGGGTAATATTGGAGCCTATATTGAAACCCGATGTAAGGTCGTCGAGGGTGATGGGTGATACTCCCATTATTAGCATTCGCTGCACGGCGGCACCCGATCCGGTGGTTATTCCTTTCAATATGGAGAAAAATGAACGATAAAATCCTGCACCATGGCTTATCTGGTGGTAGGATTGATGTCCTTCGGTACTCAGTATATTGCTGGCAAATTTGTCGTATTCGTCAATGATGACGTAGATGTGGAGATTATTTTCGGAGCACATGCGTGCAAGGTATTGAATACGTGCTCCACTACTGATTTTGGTTTGGTATACTTTCTTAAAATTGGCAGTAAAAAGATGTTCGTATTTGTTTGCAAAAGCATCACATTGTTCACTGCAATGTTCTTCAAAAGAATCTCTTAAAAAGTTTGGATCGGAGTTCACCATAGAGAAATTGAAGCTCAATATCAGATATTTTCCCCTATCTTGGGTGGGGTGATTGTAGATATATTGATCGCCAAATAGTGCCTCAAAACGCTGGGCTTTGTTGATGTCGTAATAATCAGAAATCATAGACAGAAAAAGACTTTTGCCAAAACGCCGTGGGCGAACAAGAAAAAGGAAGCTTGGGGAAAGTTCTATTTTTTCGATGTACATCGTTTTGTCTACATAGTAGTAGCCGTCGGCGATTACACGCTCATAATCACTGATTCCGTAAGGGATTTTTTTGACTTTATTTTCCATTGTTCATTTGTTTCGTAGCAAGGGTCAATGCAATGTGCTCCTATTGAGGAGATACTATCCTTTTGCGTTTCAAAATTAGTCAAGATTTCTAAATAATCAAAGGTAAAGAGGCTGAATCATTGGCATGTTGGAAAATAAACTCTATCTTTGTAGTACTTCATGGTGCAGAGTTTATTGAAAAATGAAGTGAAAAAAGTATTGGTGGAGGCAGAAATAAATGAGTGATAATTTAAAAGCAAAAACAGTAAGAGGACTCAAGTGGACTACTGTTGAAAGTGCTGCACAACAAGTTTTTCAGGTTGTGTTGGGTATTACTATGGCAAGGTTATTGAATGTAGAAGATTTTGGAACAATAGCTGTTTTATCAATTTTCATAGCTTTGGCAAATATTTTTCAAGAGAGTGGTTTCGGGGTGGCTTTGTACCGAGAGAATGATGTCAGTGATAAGACTTATAGTTCTGTTTTATATTTCAATGTTTTTGTGAGCGCATGCTTGTATGTAATTTTGTATTTCTCGGTTCATCTAATTTCTGATTTTCAAAAAGAGCCTATACCGATAGATTTGGCAAGATTTATGTTTCTCACATTCTTTGTTTCCTCCTTTGGGCTTGTCCCTTATGTCATGCTTACTAAAAAAGTTGATTATAGGTCTGTTGCTTATGCAAATATAATTGCATTAAGCATATCAGGTATTGTCTCCATATTGATGGCTTTTTATGGTTTTGGAGTTTGGGCAATATGCACCCAAGGAGTGCTTTATCACTCCATAAGGATAGCTGGACTTTGGTATTTTTGTGCTTGGAAGCCTCTTTGGTATTTTTCTTTTGCTCCCTTAAAGAAAATGCTTGCTTTTAGTTCAAAGATTATGGTGACATATTCTCTCAATACCATAGCCAACAATATAACCCCTAATTTAATAGAGAAGCATTTTGGCTTGGTGGATGCTGGTTTGTATTCTCAGGCCAGCAAATGGTACAATAAACCAGTATTGTTCGTTACGAGTCCAATAGGAGCCGTCAGCATGCCTGTTATTTCAAGTGTGAATAATGATTTAGAGCGGCAGAAAAGGGTGTTTAGAAAATTAATCAAAACAGTGGCTTTCATTTCATTTCCTTCGTCATTTTTTTTTGCATTGGTTGCCAATGAATTTGTTTTGTTAATTCTAAAAGAAAAATGGCTGGAGGTAGTTCCATATATGCAGTTACTGAGTTTGGGTGCTATTTTTGCTCCTTTGGAGTTGATGCTAATCTATTTATTGAATAGTAGAGGCAAGTCAGGAGCACTATTTGTCTTTACTTTATTAAAAAATATTTGTATAATGCTCTCCTTATTTTTTTCAATTAAATATGGAATCATTACACTTATTATAAGTCTGGGACTTGTAAACTATATCTTTTTCACAGTAGAATCAATCTTTTGTATTCGACTTCTTGCGTGTAGAGTTTCAGAGTACTCAAAAGATATATTACCTTATTTTTTTACATCTTTATTTTTAGGTCTTGTTTTTCATCATTTTACTCTCCCAATTTCAAATCAATATATGCTGTTGGTAGTGAAATTCACCTTGCCTTTTTCATTGTATTTATCAGCTATGTATTTAGGGAAATCAGAAGTACTAAACGAGGGCGTTGGATTTTTATTGCGATTTGCACGGAGAAAAATCAAATAAAATCGTAACTTTGTAAAATATTTGTAAATTTTCATTATGCTAGGAAAAAGATTTTATTTTAGTC
>BHEP01000055.1 GCA_003851245.1 Bacteroidales bacterium
TCTTTATTTCGTTTCGGCTACGCCTACACTACATAAAGAGGCGGCAGGCCCAGAGAAACGAAAAAAGAAAAAGGAGCTGTTCACTTTTCAATTATTATACCTGTTCACTTTTCGATTATTATATACAAACAGGGCAACCCAAAATTTTAAAACATGATTTTGTGGGCTGTTGGTCTCGGCGCATCACCAGCAAGCACCGGCTTATTTACAAAATAGAGGACGAAATTACTACTGTCCTAGTGCTTCAAACCTACGGGCATTATTCGGATAAATAGCATTCACTTTAGTCGTTTACATAAAAAACTTCTTGCACCTCTAATTTGTTGATAATAATATGCTTATAGTGGCTCTACGGGCTAACTTTGTACTGTGATTTAAAGCGCCTAAATAACACAAATCAATTATCAACGAATTTAAAATTTATTTTATGAGCAAATTAGATTTAACAGTTCTGGGAGTAGTAGCGATGAATGAGGCAGAGGTGAGAGATGTGGATGGAGGAGGCTTATGTACCAACACTATTTAAAAGTTAAGTTTCGCATCCTGTATCGCAGTATTCAGGGAATTGGTCTTTTGCGTTTTGCATTCATATTCATTCTTCTGGTGTTTGGGAGTTTGGCCTTGTGCATGAATGCTGAACCGCGCCTGATTCCGATTATTTTTTTGTTGTTTATTTTTTTCTATCATTCATACAGGAAAGACAAAAAGTTTTTGCAAGTTTATTTTCGGCAAACATACCTCCTGTTTTGGTTTGAATACGCCCTGCTATCCCTGCCCTTTATTGCATTATCGCTAATACGGCAAGATTACATTTCTCTTTTGGCATATCCTATACTTGTTTTTTTATCGCCATTTATTTTCAATAAAAGGCTACAAAAATGGCGTTTGAGTTTTCCTTTTCTGAGTAAGGGGAGTTATGAGTTCCAGACAGGATTTCGCTCACAATGGCTGGTTTTTATTTGCTCCTACCTTGTAGCATTTCTAGGTATTTACAATGGCAACCATAGGATCCTATATTTTTGCACACTGCTCATCACTTTCCTTCTTGGTATGATGCAAACACAGGAAGACAGGCTTTGTCTTAGAAAGGGTGTTGGTCATTTATGTAGCCAGCATTTTATGTGTTTTTGGGGCAAAAATGATTCGACTTATTTTTCTCGACAACAACTTTGTGACAGTCCTATTTTTTGCTCTCGCTCTGCTGCCCCTGGTCTTATTGTCAGTAATATACCCTTATGCTCTTTTTTTATTGCTCTTTGTGCTTGCTCTTATAAGTTGGCAGGTGCGAGTAAAATATTCTAAATTTTATACTTATGCTTACAATAAATGAGGTTTGTAAATCTTTTGGTCAGAAAGAAGTGCTCAAAAGCTTAAATTTGAGCTTGGGTGGGGGACTTATACATGGACTCATTGGCGAAAACGGAGCGGGAAAAACCACCCTTTTTGAGTGTATGAATCGTCTATTGTCTTTTCAAGGAAGCATACAAATCAATGCTCCAAGAGGGCTTGGCTATCTGCCAACAGGCTTGTTTTTTTATCCAAATATGAAGGGATTGGAGTATGTAGAATTTTGTTTGGTGGCACGGAAACTTAAGGTCGATTATTCCTTGATACATACGATGAATGCCTTGTTTGAATTGCCCCTAAATCAATATGCCTTGGAATATTCTACAGGCATGAAGAAAAAGCTTGCCTTGATGGCTATCTTCCTTCAAAACAACGATTTTATTATTTTAGACGAGCTCTTCAATGGCTTGGATTTGACAGCATCTATAGTTCTTAAAAAATTGATACTTCGTTTCAAAGAAAACAACAAGACGGTTCTGCTTTCTTCTCATATACTTTCTTCTCTCACAGATATTTGCGATCAGGTGCATCTCTTGCACGATGGAAAGATTGAGCGAACTTACCTGCCAAACGATTATCAGCATTTGGAATCCAATATAATTGATCTAAGTATCAAAGATAAGATGGATATTATAGAGGGTTTGAGTCAGGTGATGACTTAGGTATGATATGTAGGGAAATATCCATCATCTCATTGCCTCGCTTTATTTTTAGCTCAATGCTGTTTTTGTCGTAGCAGTATTCAATAAATTTATTTTTCAATCCATCTTGCGACAGATCAAAGGCCCCATTGTCTATAGCAGAGAGTTCGTCGTCAAGTTTGAGTTGCCCACCAATGATTTGGCAATCATTTACTATCATATGGATAATGTTTTTTTGTTGTACAAGGTCTATATTAAAACCAAATTTGGAGATGTAAGGAATTTTTGTTCTCACATCAGATTTTGTTCTTTCTATGTATAATTTATCATCTTTGCGATATTCGCCATAGCCTAATACAAAATTAAAGTTTTGCATAAATTGGGCACCTAAGTAATTGCCATCAACGCTCGCTATATTGACCACCCTACAAGAGTCTATATTCCATTCGCCTAATGTTACGCTCATATTTTCAAACAAATATACAGAATCTATGCTAGTTTTGTGGGGTGTTTTTCTTAATACGGATACTGTTTGGTGGGGGTGTTTCCCCAATAGTTCATTGCGTCTGTTGTTGTCGATTTCTATTTGCCCACTAAATCCAAGGTCTAGGGCAAAATCGTAGTCTTTTCCTGCAAAATTTAAAGATATAAGATCTTCTGCGTTTATTTTTTTTTCTACACACAGCATCCCCCTGGTTCGTTCTTCTATCAAAGCCTCGTTTTCTCTATTGAATGTTGCAATATATTTCTTGTCAAAATTGAATTCCCAGTAACCAATAGCTAAGATGTTACTCCCCAATATGCCATTACCAACCATTTCATAAAGTATATCATCTCTATTGATACGGGAAAATGTAGTGCGATACAAAGACAAGGTATCTAGTTTTACATTTTCAAAATAGTAGAAATTATAAAACTTCATGTCGCCATAGGCATTGAATGTTGGAATAATGGATTGAAAAGCATAGTGGGCAGATGGATTTATGTGATGCTCAGGCAAGATTGACAAGGCAAAATTGTCTATTGCTAGTTTTGATACATTTCCCTCAATATTTATTGGATAACTAATGCGTTCGTTGTGGTCTAATTCTAATGCTTTTTCCACATAAAATGAAATGCCAACAAGTTTGGATTTGGTTCCAGAGATATATTCAACCATTGAATAAAGTCGATACCCTACAAATATCAGTAGCATTGAGATACAGGCAATTGCAATAAGCCACATTTTCTTCTTTTTTTTCATTCCAATATATAAATTAAAGTTAGTAAAGGCTGAATAAAGAGTACGAACACTTTCTTCAGTCTAAGTGATTAGTTTAAAGTTTACTTATCTAGTGCAATAGCGCTTTGAGAACATAAGCGGCTGCGTCTATTGCTGCACATTTTCAACATCCACCATTAATAGTTGCCAATTCCTGATTGCTCAATTCTGTTAAGCCTAATTCATTTAACTTGTTCCTAATTTTATTTTTTAATTGATAAATAATTCATGGAAATTTCGCTAAACTGATCAGTAAATTCATTTACGATACAAAGTTATGGCTATAGTATGCAATTAAATTGCAGTGAGCGCTTTATTTTTCTTATTGAACGCAAAAAACAAAAAACGCAAATTTCTATTGGAATTATTTTCTTTAGGAAAATATATATTATCTTTGCAGAATCAATAAATTAAAAATATCAAAAATGGCAATTCTAAAAAGTAGTTGGACATATATATTAGGAGCTTTAATCGGAGCAATGGCTGGATATTTTTACTGGCGGTATGTCGGATGCAGCACTGGCACATGTCCCATCACGGCATCTCCTATAATGAGTACAATGTATGGATCAATAATGGGAATACTATTGGGCGGAGCTTTCAAAAAAAATAATAATATCAAAATAAGTAAATAATATGGCAGAATTTTTTAGTAGATTATTCGCAATAGAAGATAAGGCTGATTTCAAGGGCCTTTTGCAAAATGGTGCTGTACTTGTAGATGTGCGTACAGAAGAAGAGTATAAACAAGGACATTCAAAAAATTCCCTTAATATCCCATTGGATACACTGAGCGGTAATTTATCGAAATTAAAAAAAGATGAGGTTATTATTTGTGTATGCCAAAGTGGAGTTCGCAGTAAAAATGCTGCCACAATATTGAGAAGCAATGGATTCAATGAGGTATATAATGGCGGTAGCTGGTCTAATTTTTAATAAGTCTGTAATTTTTAGTTTTTTCATTCAAACTCTACAATTGTAATTCCTGCCCCCCCAAATTGTATGTGCTCGTCGTTATAGGAGCTAATACCATGGCTGTGGCTCAGGTATTCTCTTATCAACTGGCGCAGCACTCCAGTGCCTGTTCCGTGCAGTATTCGTACCCTGCCAATGGCACATTGTATGGCATCATCTATGTAGTAGCTTACTGCTTGTAGTGCCTCTTCGGCCCTCATGCCCCGCACATCTATTTCGGTTTTGAAATTGAGCTTTTTTTCGTGAATAGATTCCGAGGTCTGGGCGCTGACAAAGGTATATGCTGCAGTTTCTTTTTTTATTTGATTTTTGCTTACTTTTTCCACCAAGTTTATTTTGACTGTAGTCTTGATAGAGCCCATGGCAAGGACTAGGCTATTTTGTTTTATTTGAATAACCTCGCCTACTGTAGATTGCCCTTTTATTCTTACAGCATCTCCGACCTCTATTTTAGAAGCGTCAAAGAGCCTTGTTTTATTTACATCTGCCTTGTGGCTGTCTTGCAATGTTTTGGTCTCTTTGGCATCTTTCTTTTTATTGAGATCAAACTTGCTTTTTTGTTCCTTGCTTGCAGAGATAGCATCAAAATTGGTCTGTATATCCGCCTTAAAAGCCTCCAGTTGCAGTCTGGCAGTTCTTGTTTTTTCCTTGTCGGCTTGCGACTCTTTGATGGCTCTAATAGTATTTTCTATGCGAGCATTGGAGTCGGACAGTAGTTTTTGCGCCTCCATTTTAGCTTGGGCAATGAGTTCTTTTTTCTCGGCATTAATTTTTTGCAGATCCGTTTTGTATCGATTACTTAAGTCTTCGACTTTTTTTTCTTCTTGGCGTATATTGTGTCTTTTCTTTTCCCAATAACGCTTGTCTCTAACAATGTCTTGCAGATATTTGTCCATGTCGATGTAGTCTTGCCCAACTTTTTGGGAGGCCTGGGCAATAAGGTCATCGGGAAGTCCTATTTTGCGGGCAATTTCTATGGCAAAGGAACTTCCAGGATTACCTATCGATAGCTTGAATAGGGGTTCCATCAGGTGCCTGTCGTAGAGCATTGCGGCATTTATGATACCCTCGCTTTGTTCGGCAAAATGCTTTAGATTTTGATAGTGAGTGGTGATAACACCAAAGCTCTTTTGGCGATTAAATCTGTCGAGCAAGGCCTCGGCTATGGCTCCTCCAATGAGGGGCTCGGTGCCACTTCCAAACTCATCTATGAGCAGCAGGGATTTGTCGTTGCAATTTTTTACACAATACTTCATATTTGTAAGATGCGAGCTATAGGTGCTCAGATCATTTTCTATGGATTGCTCATCGCCTATATCAATGAAAAGGTCATTAAATATCCCTGTCTTCGAACTTTCGTGCATGGGTATAAGCATACCCGATTGGAGCATGTATTGCAAGAGGCCTACGGTTTTTAGGCAAACGGATTTTCCTCCAGCATTGGGTCCAGAGATGATTAGAATGCGCCCTTCGGAATGCAATTCTATGTCTAGGGGAACAACTTTTTTGTTCTGTCGGCGTAGTGATAAAAACAGCAGGGGATGTACAGCATGTGTCCATTGCATTTGCTGCTTGTCCTCAAAATTAGGAAGTATTGCTTCTATCTCTTTGCCAAACAAAGCCTTGGCTCTTATGAAGTCGATTTCTGCCAAAAAGAGGTAGGAGTCTATAATTTGGGGCGTTTCGGGTCGTATGTAGTTGGTAAAATCTGTGAGTATGCGAATTATTTCTCTTCTCTCTTCACTCTCGAGTTCCCTAATTCTGTTGTTGGCATCTACGACCTCGGCAGGCTCTATAAAGATTGTTTTGCCAGTTGCCGATTCGTCATGTACTATGCCCCTTAGCTTGCGTTTGAAGGCAGGAGCAAGGGGAATAACAAGTCTTCCGTCGCGCATGGTAGGCGCTACATCTTTTTCTACATATCCATCGGCTTGAGCCTTGCGCAATATGCTTTGAAGGGTTTTAGAAACATTGCCTGTAGTGGCGATAAGATCTTTACGAATACGATATAGCTCGGGCGAGGCATTGTCTTTGATACTCCCGTAAGTATCTAATATGGTATCTGTTTTTTTTATTACCAGCGGAAAAGAGTTTACGTCGGCTGCCAGATCTTGAAGGTGTGGATATAGCTGACTTTCTTCTTTCTTTACCTCAAAGAAACGAACAATCTCCTGAATGGTTTGTAGGGATCGTCTGATATCAAATATTTCTCGGGCCAGCAGATAAGTGCCCTCAATTCTAATTTTTTTGAGCGATTCGCGAACGTCTAAAAAATAGTTGGAGGGAAAATCATCGGCATCATTGAGTATGGATATAAATTCTTTAGTCTGGTGCAATTGTTCATTGATGAGCACATAATCGCTGGAAAACTCCATGCTTTCGGCTTTTTCTTCTCCTAATCTGCATAGGCACTTATGGGCAATTAGGTTTTTTATCTTGTCAAAACCTATCTTTTGTTGAAAATTTTCGGGATAAATCACTTTTAAAATGAATAATGATAAATGAATAATGATAAATTAATAAAGAACAATAAATTGTCTTATTTGATATTGTTTTTGTTGAGAGCGGCCCTATATTTTGCTGCATTTCTGCTGTGCTCGCTCATGTTTTGTGCAAAATTATGCTTACCCGAGAAATCTTCCTTGGCACACATATATATGTATTGGTGTTTGGTATAATTTAATACCGCATCAATTCCCCTTTTTGAGGGAATACGTATGGGGCCAGGAGGCAGTCCAAGGTTTTTGTAGGTGTTGTAGGGGGAATCTATTTCTAAGTGGGCAAATAAAATTCTTTTTAAGGCAAAGTCTCCATGTGCATATTTTACTGTGGGGTCGGCCTGTAGCAGCATTCCTTTGTGTAGCCTATTGATATAAAGTCCGGCTACAATGGGATATTCGCTGCGAGCGGCAGTTTCTTCTTCCACAATGGATGCTAAAATAGATACTTCAATGGGGCTTAAGCGGATTTCTTTGGCAAGAGCCATTCTGTCGTCAGTCCAAAAGTTGTAGTATTCTTTTTTCATTCTTTGCAGGAAATTGTCGACTGTAGTATTCCAATAAATTTCGTAAGTGTCGGGCATAAACATGCAAGCGATTGTATTTTTGTCAAAACCATATTGCGAACATAATTCGGGCGAATCTAATTGTTGAAACAATGCACCAGCCTCAAACATCATTTGTGATCCCACACGCTCTACAAGATCCTCCTTGAGGCGCATGTTGTTGAAAGTGATTTTGCAGGGGCTTTGTATGCCATTCATTAGCATTTTTAATAGCTCCATGCACGACATGTTGTTGTGTACGGCATACCTCCCCGTCTTCATTTTTTCGGGATACTTGGCTGCCTTGGACATGGTTTTGAAGAGTTCTACATCTTTTATATTAGCCTTCTCTTGTAGCTGCACCAATAAATCCGAATAATTTTTTGAATCGTCGATGTATACATACACCGTTTGCTGAGAATCGACGAAGGGCGCAAAAACTTTCTTATATAATAATGCTCCCACAATCACTATCAGCAATACTATTGCTAATGATGCGTATCCAATAATTTTTTTGTTTCTTTTATTCATTTTTATTCAAAATCCTTGTTAATATAATTTTACGATTATCTTCCTACACTTTTTGATTTCGTAAGCAATGGCAAAGGTAAAGGTTTTTTCTAAAATAGTATTCTAAAATTTTGATAAGTTAAAAAAAGGATATATCTTTGCAGCATAATTCAGAGGAATACTACAATTAAGCAATGGAGGTGTGGGTGAGTGGCTGAAACCACCAGTTTGCTAAACTGACGTACGGGCAACTGTACCGCGAGTTCGAATCTCGCCGCCTCCGCAAGTTTTCCTACACAATAATAAAAACACCCTACAGCATTTAATGTTGTAGGGTGTTTTTTTTATTATTGGAGTATAGGAAATAAAATATTTGAAACGCCAAACTTGTGAGATAGCAAATGTTTTTGTAGATTTGCATCTCAGCAATAGTTTTACTTAAGACCAATCATGAGTATAGAAGATACAAACGAAACAGAAGATTTTAAAAAGGATATACAATACAAGGTACCCGCCACCTCTGATGCCTCCACCAAGCACCATCTTTCGGGCATGTACCAATCGTGGTTTTTGGATTACGCCTCATATGTTATCTTAGAGAGGGCTGTGCCTCATATCAATGATGGTTTTAAGCCCGTTCAGCGTCGTATTCTTCATACCATGCGGAAACTGGAGGATGGGCGATACAATAAGGTAGCCAATGTTGTGGGCGATACCATGAAGCTACATCCACATGGCGATGCCTCCATAGGTGATGCGCTGGTGCAGTTGGGACAAAAAAACATGCTCATAGACTGTCAAGGCAATTGGGGGAATATACTCACTGGCGATGGTGCTGCCGCTGCCCGTTATATAGAAGCCCGCCTTTCAAAATTTGCTCTCGATGTTGTTTTTAATCCCAAAACTACAGAGTGGAAACCCTCCTACGATGGGCGCAACAAAGAGCCAATAACCCTTCCCGTAAAATATCCACTGCTGCTGGCTCAAGGAGTAGAAGGCATTGCGGTAGGATTGTCGTCAAAAGTTTTGCCACATAATTTCAATGAGCTCATCGATGCCTCTATTGCCCACCTGCGCAAAGAGGATTTTAAGTTTTATCCTGATTTTCAAACTGGAGGTTATATAGATGTAAGCAAATATAACGATGGCGAAAGAGGGGGCTCAGTAAAAGTAAGGGCTAAAATTAATAAAATAGACAATAAAACACTTTCGATAACAGAGATTCCCTTTGGAAAGACAACGACCTCACTCACAGAATCTATACTCAAGGCAAACGAAAGAGGCAAAATAAAAATTCGCAAGGTAGACGACATGACCGCCAAAGATGTAGAAATAATTATCCATCTTGCTGCAGGCGTATCGTCCGACAAAACCATAGATGCACTTTATGCCTTTTCAGACTGCGAAATAAGTATATCGCCCAACTGCTGCGTGATAGACAACAACAAGCCTCGATTTATGTGCGTATCGGATGTCTTGAAAAATTCTACCGACAACACCCTGCAGCTCTTAAAGCTGGAGCTGGAGATACAAAAATCTGAGCTCCAAGAGGCCTTACTATTCTCTTCGCTAGAAAAAATATTCATCGAAGAAAGAATGTATAAGGATAAGGAGTTTGAAGAGGCTAAAACAATGGACGATGCCATAAAGCACATTGATAAGCGTTTAGACCCTTTCAAACCTATCTTTATCAGAGAAATAGTCAGAGAAGATATTCTTAGGCTGATGGAAATAAAAATGGGACGTATACTTAAGTTCAACAAAGAAAAAGCCGACGAGCTCATTGCCAATTGTAAGAAGCAGATAGAAGAAATTATGCACCACCTAGAGCATATAGTCGATTTCTCCATCAATTGGTTTTTGGGTTTGAGAGATAAATATGGGAAAAACTTCCCCCGCAAAACAGAGATACGAGGGTTTGATACCATAGAAGCATCGCAGGTGGTGGAAGCAAACGAGAAACTATATATCAACCGCGAAGAGGGTTTTGTGGGTTATGGACTAAAAAAAGATGAGTTTATTTGTAATTGCTCTGATATAGACGACCTCATAATATTTTTTCGCGATGGTAAATACAAGGTAGTTAAAGTGACAGAAAAAATGTTTGTAGGTAAAAATGTGCTGTACATAAATGTATTTAAGCGCAATGATACTCGCACAATCTACAATGTGGTATATCGAGATGGAAAAATAAATCCGCACTATATAAAGCGCTTTGCCGTTACGGCAGTTACCAGAGACAAGGAGTACGATGTCACTCAAGGCAAAGATAGTAGCAGAATTGTTTATTTTTCCGCCAATCCCAATGGAGAAGCCGAAATAATAAAAGTGATACTCAAACCCAAGCCCCGGCAAAAACTATTGGTCTTTGATAAGCCTTTTAGCGAGGTAGTAATAAAGGGGAGGGCATCCATGGGAAATATTCTTACTAAGGCTGAGGTTCACAAAATATCTCTCAAGCAAAAAGGCGGCTCAACACTTGGTGGTCGTCATATATGGTTTGACAAAGATGTATTGCGACTAAATTATGACAGTAGAGGAGAGTATTTAGGAGAGTTCCTGGCAGATGATATGATATTGGTAGTCAATAAAAATGGCGAATTTTATATATCCAACTTCGATGCAAGCAATCATTATCAAGACGGAATACTTATTATAGAGAAATATAGTGCCAACAAAATTTGGTCGGCAGTTCTTTTCGATGTCGACCAACAGGGATTGCCATATATAAAGCGTTTTACTTTTGAGGCATCCACCCGCAGGCAAAACTTTATGGGCGACAATGCTCAGTCGCAATTGGTCTTGCTCAGCCCACAGGTTTACCCCCGCATACTTACCACCTTTGGAGGTAATGATGCTTTTCGTGAGGCATTGACCATAGAAGTAGACGAATTTATTGCTGTTAAAGGTTTTAAGGCCAAAGGTAAGCGCATCACCACCTTTCAGACAGAAAGCATTGTTGAGCTCGAACCTACTCGTTTTCCCAAGCCCGAAGCTAAAGATGAAGGGCCTAAGGAGGTAGATATAGAATCCGAAGACGAAGAAAAAAGTGAATCTGAAATATTAGATGAAATTACTGGGCAATTGAGGTTGTTTTAATGCCCTCCCTTAAGTAATATATAATTAATGAATGTCATTAGCAAGTATTTTTATTCCAAATCAGCTCCTGTTAGGGGCTTTATAGCATTTGTTTTCATAGGTATTTCTTGTGCTTCACAAGCACAAGAGGAGGTCGCAAAAAAATATATCGTACAAGAAAAGCCCGCTCAAAGAGAAATAGAAAACCTGATCTATAACTCCACACTTGGAGGTTTTGGCAAAGTAAAACTTTACGACACATATCTATCGCCCATAGAATACGAGGGTTTTTATATAAATTACAATACCGAGCGGATGAAAATGAAAGATATGCTAAACAAAAAATTGGCGGCTCAGCAGATACTTAATGTTCATCTTTCTTTTACCGACAATACTTCTAAAACAAGTACTCGGTATAGCGGATTTATAGACTATAGCTACGGGCTATTATATCGCATGCAAGTTCACCGACGATTCAAAATATTTGCAGGCATGCAAGCCAATGGGGTCTTGGGCTTTATATATAGCGACCACAGTGGCAACAATCCAGCCTCTGCAAAGGCTCACATCTCAGCCAACTTATCGACAATTCTTGTCTACGATTTTAATTTTTTATCCCTGCCTCTTAGAGCTATATATCAGGTAAGCAGCCCTTTTGTTGGTACCGTATATGCCCCTGATTATGGGCAATCATACTACGAAATATCGGAAGGCAACACAAAAAATATTTTTCACCTTTCCTCTTATCACAACTACTTATCATTAAAAAATACAATTGCTCTGGAGATACCTGTCAGATATATGACCCTAAAATTGGCTTACTCATACCATGCCTACGAAAGCAAAATTGCACTCAACGAAACAAGGATGCACTCTAGCGGATTTATGATAGGACTGTCAAAAGAGTTTTTTAATGTCAGAAAAGACAAGCGAAATAAAGCTTATTACAAAAGGGTATTTGATTGATGCACAGATATAAACTCATATTCATTTATATTGCTACACTCTCCCTTTTGTGGTCTTGTGTGGAGGTGGAGCTATACGACAATTCGCCACATGGCAATTTTGAGGCGGCCTGGAAGATGCTCGATGAGAAATATTGTTTCTTCCAATACAAAGGCGTTGATTGGGATGCTGTATATGATGACTATTCAGAAAGAATGTACCCAGAGATGGGCGAACAAGAACTATTTAGCCATCTCAACAATATGCTTAGAGAGCTCAAGGATGGTCACGTAAACCTCTATTCGCCCTTCAATACTGGAGGCTACAATGATTGGGTACAGAAATATGCTAGCAATTTCAATAGATCACTGGTAGAAAAATATCTAGGGCAGAATATTCAGGAAGATTTGGGCTTGCAGTATAAGCTTTTAGCAAGTGGTGTAGGCTATGTTTACTGTGGCAATTTTGTAGAGTTTGTAGGAGAAAAAAAACTTAACCAAATGCTGTTG
The DNA here is from genome assembly GCA_003851245.1 of Bacteroidales bacterium. Lineage (GTDB taxonomy): Bacteria > Bacteroidota > Bacteroidia > Bacteroidales > Azobacteroidaceae > BHEP01. The sequence goes on from BHEP01000055.1 coordinate 12,310, forward strand.
GCATTCTCTTCTACCAAGGGTTTGATTATCGATGTAAGGGACAATGGGGGAGGATCGATTTCCAATTCCAAAATACTTGCTTCTCGCTTCACAGAAAGGGAAGTGCTTATATCCTATATTCAGCATAAGCAAGGTAAGGGGCGCAACGACTTTTCAAAACCCTATCCCATTTATCTAAAACCATCTTCGCAGATTCGCTACACCAAACCCGTAATTGTGCTCACCAATAGGGCCTGCTATAGTGCTTGCAACGAGTTTGTAACTGCAATGAGAGAACTGCCACATGCAACCATTATGGGCTCTCGTACGGGTGGTGGCAGTGGATTGCCTGCAACCTCCGAACTTCCCAATGGATGGTTTGTGCGCTATTCGGCAAGCCCCATATTGGCAGCCGACAAGCAGCAGATAGAAGATGGCATAGAGCCCGATATAAGTGTAGATTTATTGGATGCCGATATTAAAAAAGGAAAAGATAGCCTCATAGAGGCTGCAATAGCATTGATACAGAAATAGCTCTGTATAAATGCCATGTTCTGTAATGTAAGGCCTCACAATATTATTTTACAAAAAACTTGTGAGTAAGAAATAATATCGTATATTTACACTTTAAAAGGTTCTATATTTCTCTTTCGGGAAATTGGATTAAAATGGAAATCAGGTGTAAATCCTGAACAGTCCCGCTGCTGTAAGCTCATAATCGCTTGGACAATTCTTTTGCCACTGGCTAAGGAATTAAATGAGATAAAAATCATTTATTCTGCTGGGAAGGCGTCTAAAACGAGAGTAAGTCAGAAGACCTGCCGCTGATGTTTGTTTCAAAAGCCTTCGAGGAAAGAGCTGTGAAACGTGTGAAGCGTGCGCTCTCGCCTACATTACGTTTTCCCGTACTTAATTCGATGCTTTTTTGAATATTTTTATTAATATCAAATTAGCTTCAATGCACAAAAAAATATTAATCGCCGCCTACTGCCTAGGTAGCCTCTGCACATCTTTTTTTGAACTTAAGGGACAAACTCCCAAGGACTCCTCCAAGACATACCAGCTTCAGGAAGTGGAGGTGAGTGCCAATGCTCGCCATTCCACAAGTAAGTCGGGAACCCTTGTGCAGATACTCAACAAAGAGGATATAGACAAGCTTGGCATACAATCTATCTCAGATGCCCTAAGGCGTTTTTCGGGCCTTACCGTAAAAGATTATGGGGGAATTGGAGGACTTAAAACAGTATCTATCAGAAGTCTAGGGGCTCAGCATACGGCCATTGCCTACGATGGAATAGTGGTGGGAGATGCTCAGTCAGGGCAGGTTGATATAGGGCGTTTCAGCCTCGAAAATGTAGATATGCTCTCCCTTACTCTCGGGCAATCCGACAATATATTTCAGTCGGCGCGCATATTAGCATCGGCGGGAGCACTGAATATATCTACACAAAAGGCCAATTTTGCAGATAAAAAATACACAGGGAAGGCACAAATAAAAACCGGCTCCTTTGGATTTTTTCAACCTTCTATTATTTTAGCACACAAGCTAGGCAAAAAAAGTTCGGTATCCTTATTTTCAAACCTACAGCGGGCAGATGGAAACTATCCCTTTGCACTAAAAAATATTGAATCCTCAACAAGAGAAAAAAGATACAATAGCGATGTTTTAACCAATAATAATGAGCTAAATATAGCCTCCGATTTTGGACGAAAGGGATACCTCAACATAAAAACCTATTATTCATATTCCGTAAGAGGCCTGCCAGGAGCTGTAACTCTCTACAACCCATATTCTGGAGAAAGACTGTGGGACAAAATATTTTTCTCGCAAGCTCAGTATGAAAATAAATTAAGCAAGATATTTACATTAAAATCGCAGTTTAAATACCAATATGCTTACACAAAATATCAAGATATTGACAACAAATACGAAAATGGAAAAATAGAAAATGAGTATAATCAAGAAGAATATTACCTAGCAAATTCTATCTTGCTTACTCCTCATAAAAATATTGAATTTTCTGTGGCGCAAGATATTATAATAAACTTATTGGACAACAACCTATCATACAATCCAATGCCTAGGCGATATAGCTCTCTATCAGCTCTTTCGGCACGCTACCAAAGCTCAAACATTAGCCTCACAACAAGCCTGCTGGCTACCTACATTACCGAAGAAGCCAGACAAAACAATGCTAAAAATAATGCGCCCGACGACAAAAAAAAACTTTCCCCAGCAGTGAGCCTTTCTTATCAGCCTTTCTCTACAACAGCATTGCGAATTAGAACTTCCTACAAGCATATATTTAGAGTACCCTCTTTCAATGACCTATATTACGAACAAATAGGCAACACAAACCTAAAACCAGAGTCCGCCTCGCAATACAATCTAGGACTCAGCTGGGTGGGCTCTATGGGAGAAAAAATAAGCTACCTCAACATCTCTGCCGATGCTTATTACAACCGAGTGCAGGATAAAATTATTGCCCTGCCAAGATTATTTACCTGGATAATGCTAAATATGGGCGAAGTGGATATACGAGGATTGGATCTCAATGCGGCAAGCCAAATAAGGGCAACAGACAAAATGACTGTGCAAATAATGGCGAGCTATTCCTACCAAAAAGCAATAGATATAACAAATCGGGAAAGCAAAAATTATAAACACCAAATTCCATACACTCCCCTGCATTCGGGCTCTGCAAGTATTGCTTTAGAAAACAATATCCTCAATATAGCCTACAATATCATAGCTTCGGGAGAACGATACGCACTCCCCCAAAACAACGAATCAAATAAAATAAAGGGCTTTGCTGAACATGGTATATCTATCAATAGAACACTGAAAGTGCAAAAATATAAGCTCAGACTGCAAGGGGAAATACTAAACCTAGGCAACAAAAATTACCAAATAATACAATACTACCCAATGCCAGGACGCTCTTTTAGGATATCGGCAGGAGTAGTTTTCTAAGAATTTAATTATAAATTATCTACATATTAAACATTTAAAAATAAAAACAATGAAACGAGGACAAACATTTTTTAAGTTATTCGCAATAACATTGCTCATTGCACTATCAAGCGCATGCGATAAAGACGAAGATCCAAAACCTGACCAAAGACCAGACCTTAGTACTGAGGGAGTTTACATCCTCAATAGTGGGAAATTAGATTCCAATAATGCCTCCCTGAGCTATTTTAATCCTAAAACCCAAATTCTGAGCACTGATGTTTTTCAACAACAAAACGATAAAAAATTGGGCGACACCGGACAGGATATGCTCATCTATGGGGCAAAAATGTATGTGGCAGTATATCAATCAAACATAATATATGTTCTTGACAAAGAAGGTAATATATTAAATTCCCAAAGCCCCCAACGTGAAGGAATAGCACAAAAACCACGGGCTTTTGCTGCACACAAAGGAAAGGTGTATGTGAGCCTTTTTGATGGATATCTTGCCAAGATAGATACCGCTACGATGATGATTGAGCAACAGGTGAAAGTGGGTAGAAATCCCGAACAAATTGCCATTGCCAACAATAAGATATATGTTGCCAACTCCGGAGGCATGGATTATCCAAACTACGACCAAACAGTTTCTGTAGTCGACATCAATAGCTTTGAAGTAAGCAAAACTATTGATGTAGTAAGCAATCCAACCTCCATTATTGCTGATGCTCAAGGCAATGTTTATGTGAAATCTAGTGGAAACTATGGAGAAATTCCCAGTGCTTTTCAAAAAATAGACTCTAAAACCGACCAAATAAGTGTTTTGGAAGGCATAAACGTAGCAAATATGAGTTTATATAATGATAAATTATATATTGTTAGTTCCGAATACGATGCTAATTGGAATCAAATTGTCTCCTTCCAAATTTTCGATACCAAAACTGATAAATTAATAAGCGAAAACTTTATTTCCGACGGCACAAAAATAGAGAAGCCTCAGTCTATAAGCGTAGATTCATCTACAGGAAATATATACATCAGCACCTCCGACTATATAAACTCTGGCGATATGTATATAATATCTCCTGAAGGCAAATTGATACATAAGTTCGACACTGGCGGACTCAATCCTATAGGAGCATATTTTGTTGCAAATTAGGATAGACAAACACAAAAAAATGAAACAATTGGCTCCCATCATGTTCGCAGGAACAGGTAGCGATGTTGGTAAAACTGTGATTGCAGCCGCTTTCTGTAGGATTTTCCTGCAGGATGGCTACAATCCAGCTCCCTTCAAAGCACAAAACATGGCTCTCAATTCGTATGCCACGCCCCTGGGCCTTGAAATAGGTAGGGCACAGGCAGTTCAGGCCGAAGCTGCAGGAATAGACTGTCATACCGATATGAACCCCCTACTCCTAAAACCTTGTACCGACAAAATGGCGCAGGTGGTTTTGAACGGAAGGGTAGTTGGCAATATGTCGGCACAGGATTATTTTAAAGAAGAAGGAAGGGATCTGCTCAGAGCTGAGGTTAATGGGGCTTTCGACAGACTGCAAAAACGCTACATGCCCATAGTGATGGAGGGTGCGGGTAGCATCTCTGAAATAAACCTCCGATCGGTAGATTTGGTAAATATGCCCATGGCGATTCATGCCAAGGCCTCGGTTATATTAGTCGCCGACATAGATAGGGGCGGCGTTTTTGGAAGTATATATGGCTCTATTATGCTTCTTACTCCCCAAGAGAAAGCTAGGGTCAAGGGCATTCTTATCAATAAGTTTAGGGGAGATATTAGCCTCTTTGAATCTGGAATAAGCATGCTAGAAGAGCTATGTGGCATTCCCGTAATTGGTGTGGTGCCTTATTTCAAGGAAATTTATATCGAAGAGGAAGACTCTATGATGCTGGAAACTAAAAACATCCAAGCCGCAGGACTAGGCAAGGTAAATATAGTGGTCGTTCTATTGCGTCACCTCTCCAATTTTACAGATTTTAATACCCTCGAAAGAGACCAAAGGGTGCATCTATATTATTCTAATAAGCCTGAAGAGATAGAAAAGGCCGATATTATACTAATCCCCGGAAGTAAGAGTACTATTGCCGATCTGCAAGATATTCGCCAAAATGGAGTCGCCAAAAGCATTCTCAATGCACATAAAAATGGAAAAACTGTAATGGGAATTTGTGGAGGCTACCAAATGATGGGTCAAGAACTTAGCGATCCTCTACTAATGGAAGGCAATATTGAATGCCTCCCTGGCCTGGGACTATTGCCCCTAAGAAGCTGCATGGAGGCCGAAAAAATAAGCCGGCAAGTAGAGTTCAAGTTCCTAGACTCCAAAGAGATATGCAAGGGCTACGAAATACATATAGGGCATACCACAACACAAGAAGGGTATTCCCCATCTCCCCTCAACTTCCTAGAAGATGGTAGTGTAGATGGCTTTTTCTTGGATCAAACTTGCTTTGGCACCTACATACATGGCATACTCGACAATGGCGCTTTTGTAGACTTCCTTTTGTTGCCCTTTGTTGATAAAAAAGATGAGAAGGTCTTCGATTTTAAGACTTTCAAGGAAGAGCAATACAACAAGCTTGCAGATCATGTGAGAACCAATGTAAATATGAAATTGGTCTACGATTTGATGCAAGTATAAGAATAAAAAATATTATTTGGTGTAGTCGATTTTAAAAAATCGACTCGAAGATTTGCCTGCTTGTGAAAGTAGGCATTTTTTTAACTGTATTTGGCCTACCGATCACAAGGCAGTGATGGCAACTTTTGAACTTTCATTCTGACTAATATCTCATCAGTATTGAGTGCGCAATTGAAAAAACTAATCTAGTTTTTTTTATTCTCTTAGTTTCAA
>BHEP01000056.1 GCA_003851245.1 Bacteroidales bacterium
GTACAAAGGTCTCTATAATATAAAAGCCATTCAATCACATAAAATAATGATTTTTAAGAAAAGACCATCATTACAAAAGGGGAGAATGATACTTTTTCTCTAATTTTCATTTTTTTACTGGGCAAGTATAATTTTTTTACTACTTTTGGATTTTAGAAAAAATGAAAACGAAAAAAATGAAATTTACTGAACCTGCATTGCTTTTATTCTCTGGGGGACAAGACTCCAGCACCTGCCTGTTTTGGGCTATGGAAAATTTTTCTTCTGTGCGTGTTCTTTGTTTTGATTATGGACAACGCCACTCCAAGGAGATAGATATTGCCCGAACTATAGCCAAAAATGCTGGAGTAGATTTTCAGTTACTGGACACATCTATAATAGCCAATTTATCTGCCAACTCACTCACAAGTGGCTACATAGAGATGGATAAAGAAAAACCCAATGATTCTACCTATCCAAACACCTTTGTTGCTGGGCGCAATTTATTGTTTCTTACTTTTGCTGCTGTCATAGCACGCAGTCATGGTATAAGGCATATAGTTACGGGAGTTTCTGAAGCCGACTACAGTGGGTATCCTGATTGTAGAGATACATTTATTCTTTCGGCCAATACTAGTATTAACTTGGCAATGGACGAGCATTTTAAGATACATACGCCCCTAATGTGGAAAAATAAAGCCCAAGTTTGGCAAATGGCTGATGAATTGGGAGTTTTTGATCTTATTCGCTACCAAACCCTCACTTGCTACAATGGTATTGTGGCTGAAGGTTGTGGCAAATGCCCTGCCTGCGAGCTTAGAAACAAGGGTTTGAGCGATTACCTTTCGTCCAAAACTGACTGTTAATGAGGTCTAAATTATAGCCAATAGCCTCTCATTATTTTTTATGATATTGTAGATGCAAAACATTCAAAAACAAATAAATAAAATGCAAACAGAAAATTTAAGCCTCCTAGGAAATAAAACCGTATACAAGGACGATTATGCTCCAGAAGTTTTGGAGGCATTTACCAATAAACACCCTCAAAATGACTATTGGGTAACTTTTGAATGCCCCGAATTTACCTCCCTATGCCCAATTACAGGTCAGCCTGATTTTGCAAAGATTCATATCAATTACCTACCAGAAATTGACATGGTAGAGAGCAAGAGCTTGAAACTCTATCTTTTTAGTTTTAGAAACCATGGAGCCTTTCATGAAGATTGCGTAAATATAATTATGAAAGACTTAATAAGGCTGATGAATCCAAAATACATAGAAGTAATCGGAATATTTACGCCAAGAGGCGGAATCAGCATTCATCCATTTTGTAACTATGGCAAGCCAAATACAAAATACGAACAAATGGCAAATTCTCGCCTCTTAAATAGGGATCCTCAGAGATCGATATAAATTAAAATATTGGTGTTATTGGAAAGAACTCATCTTAGATAGGTACTTTCCAATAATATCAAATTCCAAATTTACGATGCTACCAGGTTTGAATTGATGAAAATTGGTGAACTCGTAAGTATAAGGGATAATTGCTACCTGAAATGAATTGTTTTCAGACCTACAAACCGTAAGGCTAACTCCATTGACGCATACCGAGCCCTTTTCAACGGTCATATAGCCCTTTTTTGCCATTTCTTTGTCGAAAGCATATTCAAAAGTAAAATACCAGCTGCCTCCAACTTCTTCTATCGCGGTGCAAGTAGCCCTCTGATCCACATGTCCCTGAACGATATGCCCATCGAGTCGGCCATTCATCTTTAGGCTTCTTTCCAGATTCACCTTGTCGCCAAGGACAATATTGCCGATATTGGAGCATTCCAAGGTTTCCTTGATGGCCGTTACGGTATAGGTATCGGCGGTTTTGCTAACTACAGTGAGGCACACACCATTGTGCGCCACACTTTGATCTATTTGAAGTTCATCTACAAAACTACAGTTCATAGTAAGATGAACATTGCTACCCTCTTTTTTGATGCCCACTATTGGCGCTGCTTCTTCGATAATTCCAGAAAACATAATTGCTTAATTTAGTATATTAACATAAAATAATTTTATACACTGCAAAATTTAATTTATCAGCGCATCTTCCACGCATCTATTTGTCGCATAATGGCCTTTTCTATCTCAACGATTACAAAAACGATGAATCCAAATGTTATGGGGTAAATCCAATCACTAGCACTTATGCTAACGGTACCAAAAATACTATTCATAGCAGGACTATACGTGATGAGCACTTGCAAAAGAATGAGTATTCCCGAAACTGCGAAAACAGCTTTGTTGGTAAAGAAATCCTTGTTGAAAGCAAATCCTCGGATACTGCGGCTATTGAAAAGGTGAAACATCTGGGTGATAACTAGTGTTTGTAAAGTGATAGTTTGCACAATATCCAAACTGAAGCCCTTGTTTATAAGGTGCTCACCGAGAAATAAGGTGCCACCACCAATCAATACAGAAACAAACAAAATACGCCAAATAAAATATGGACTTAGCAAGGGCAAATTAGCAGCACGAGGAGGGCGTTTCATTGCCCCTGGCTCTAATTTCTCAAAAGCCAAGGCCAGGGAGATTGTTATGGAGGTTACCATGTTTACCCAAAGTATTTGTACGGGAGTTAGGGGCATGGATTTTTGAAATAGAATGCTGGCAATGATCAAAAAACTTTCGGCACCATTGGTTGGTAGTATAAACAGTATTGTTTTTTTTAAGTTGTCATATACCCTGCGCCCTTCTTCTACAGCAGCAACGATGGTGCTAAAGTTGTCGTCGGCAAGTACCATTTCTGCGGCATCTTTTGTTACCTCCGTACCCTTTATACCCATGGCTATGCCAATATCAGCTTTTTTCAAGGCGGGGGCATCATTTACACCGTCGCCAGTCATTGCAGAAATGAAGCCTCTTTTTTGTAAGGCTGTAACCAGCTTTAGCTTATGTTCGGGACTTGTGCGAGCAAAGATGTTGTACTCTTGGGCGGCATCTTCAAATTGTGCATCATCCATTTTCTCCAAATCCTTTCCTTGCAGGGCTTTGATGCCATCGCCAATGCCCAGTTCTTTACCTATAGCTCTGGCTGTATCTATATGATCGCCAGTAATCATTTTTACCGTAATGCCCGCCTGTGCACACATCCTAATGGCTTCTATGGCCTCCTCTCTAGGGGGATCAATGATGCCTGCAAGCCCCAAAAATACTATTCCTTCTTGAACATCGCTGTGATCAAGAGTGCTTATATTTTTATCAACTATTTTGTATGCTGCACCAATAACTCGCTGCCCCTTGGTGGCTAGTTCGGTGATTTTATTTTCCCAATAATGGCGGTCAAAATCACTATACCCATCGCGCATCTTATCTTGTAGTGCCATATCCAGCAGCCTATCGGGTGCGCCTTTTATATAGATAACGTTGTGCTTATCGTATTCTACCAAGGTTGCCATATACTTATACTGAGAGTCGAAAGGTATGGTAGACAATCTTTTGTGCTTGTCGCGAACAATTTTGCTCTTTTCAAATAAGGAAATCAGGGCTCCTTCGGTAGGATCGCCTATTACATGCCATTCTCCTTCCTCATCTTTGTGCAAGGAAGATTCGTTGCATATACTAAAACAGTCGATAAGAGTTTTCAAAACAGGCTCGCAAGCGGTATCTACAATTTTTTCTTCGTCAAGTATGTTTCCTTCGGGAGAGTATCCATCACCAGTAAGCAAAAATTCTCCTTCTCGTATTTCTAGGGTCTTTACCGTCATCTCATTTTTGGTGAGAGTGCCTGTTTTGTCGGAACAAATAACGGATACAGCTCCCAGGGTTTCTACCGAGGGTAGATGCCTTATAATGGCATTTCTTTTTGCCATATTCTGAACGCCAATGGCCAAAATGATGGAAAGTATTGCCGGCAATCCTTCGGGAATAGCTGCCACAGTGAGTCCTATAACAGCTAGTAGTAGGTCGGCAGGATCATAATCCCTATAGAAATATCCAAATATATAGATCAATACCGATAGGCAAATGATGACTAGTGAGACGATCTTGCCAAACTGTGCCGTTTGTTTGATTAGAGGAGTTGTTATATCTTCTACCTCGGATATGAGCGTATTTATTTTTCCAATTTCGGTATCTTTTCCAACAGCAATAACCAAGCCCAGTCCGGTGCCTGCGCTGACACTGGTACTTGAGAAAGCCATATTTGTTCTATCGCCAAGCATGGTATTAGTATCCAGGGCTTCTATTATTTTCTCTGAGGGCAGAGATTCTCCGGTGAGCGCAGATTCTTCTATTCGCAGGTTGTCAGATTTTATTATCCTCAAATCGGCAGGCACCTTATCGCCAGGAGCTAGTATTACCAAATCGCCAACAACCAAATCTGGAGATTCTATTTCTTGTCGCTGCCCATCCCTTATCACCTGAGCCTTTAGGGAGAGTAGCTTTTTTATGTCGTCCAATGCTTTTTCTGCCTTATGCTCTTGCATAAAACCAATGGCGGCATTAATAAAAGCAACAGCAAGAATTACACATGAGTCTAAATACTGCCCTAAATATGCTGTTATAATGGAGGCGGCAAAGAGCACATAAATCAATACGTCCTTAAAGTGGCCAAAAAATTTAATAATTGGATTGGTTTTTTTTCCTTGTGGCAAAACGTTCTTGCCATACTTTTCAAGCCTACTTTGTACTTCGGCACTCGACAATCCAGCAACTTCATCCGAATGCAATGAATCTATTACAGAATTAGCTTCTAAAGCATACCAGACTTCGTTTTCCTTTATTTCCATATGTTTTTTGTATTTTTTAATATCAGAAATTTATCCCTTTTAGTGACCCCGACAGGACTCAAACCTGTGACCTTCAGAACCGGAATCTGATGTTCTATTCAACTAAACTACGGGGCCATTAAAAGCACAAAGGTATTAAAAAATTTGTTTTTATCTTTGAATATACTAACTTTGTGAAAAAAATCGGATTTATGACTTACTTAATAAAACCTCGAAGCTACAAAGCCTCTCTCAACCTAGCTGAGACGGAGAAAGGTATAAAAATTATCAAAGATTTTTTTCAGCAAAATCTGTCTTCCGAATTACGTTTGAGGCGGACTACAGCCCCTCTTTTTGTGCTTAAGGGCACTGGTATAAACGACGATTTAGGCGGCAGCGAACGTGCTGTGAGCTTTCCTATAAAAGACTTAAATGATGCAAAAGCAGAGGTTGTGCACTCCCTGGCAAAATGGAAACGCCTAACCCTGGCAGATTATGCCACCCAAGAAGGCTATGGCATATATACCGATATGAATGCCATTAGGGCCGATGAAGAGCTAGGAAATCTGCACTCTTTGTATGTAGACCAATGGGACTGGGAATTGGTGATGAACGAGTCGCAGCGCAATATAAATTTCTTGAAAGAAATTGTTACGCGCATCTATGCTGCCATGGTAAGAACTGAGTATATGGTATACGAGGCATTCCCTCAGATTAAACCCACACTGCCAAAAGAAATTAAGTTTATACATTCCGAAGAGCTTTTGCAGGCTTATCCAAATATGTCTCCCAAAGAAAGAGAGGATGCAATAAGCAAAAAATATGGAGCGGTATTTATTTTTGGTATAGGCTGTGTTTTGAGTAATGGCGAAAAACACGATAATAGGGCTCCCGACTATGACGACTGGTCGAGTATTGCCGAAAATGGACTGCCTGGACTCAATGGCGACTTAATGATTTGGAATGATGTATTGGATAGGTCGGTAGAAATATCCTCTATGGGCATTCGCGTCAATCCTGAAATAATGCTCAAGCAGCTAGAACTATCAAATACCCAAGAAAGAGAGACTCTATATTTCCACCAGCGATTACTTAGCGGCAGCCTTCCTCAAACTATTGGTGGCGGAATAGGACAATCGCGCCTGTGTATGTTTTATCTGCGAAAGGCGCATATTGGAGAGATTCAAGCCAGCATATGGCCTGAGGATATGAAAAAAGAGTGCTTGGAATCTGGTATTAATATCATATAACACCATAATTATAGGTTTGGGTATACTGGTAAAAATAGAAAACTCTTGGAAAAAAATACTGCAGGAAGAGTTTGAAAAAGATTACTTTAAATCTTTATCCAATTTTGTTAGCGAGGAATATAGCAAGCATACTATTTATCCTCCGGCAGCATCTATTTTTAATGCCTTTAATCTATGCCCTTTTCATAGCATAAAAGTGCTGATATTAGGGCAGGATCCATACCACCAGCCCAATCAAGCTCATGGTCTGTGTTTTTCTGTAAATGAGGAAATGCCAATACCAGCCTCTTTAAAAAATATTTTCAAAGAACTAAATGCCGATTTGGCGATTGTAAGTCCCAGCAATGGCAATCTTGAACGCTGGGCTAAGCAGGGAGTTTTTTTGCTAAATGCTACGCTAACAGTAAGAGACAATGAGGCGGGATCGCATCAAAATAAGGGCTGGGAAATTTTTACTGATGCAATTATTAAAACCTTGGCGGCAGAAAGGGAAAATATTGTGTTTATTCTTTGGGGGGCATATGCTCAAAAAAAAGAATGCCTTATAGATACTAGCAAACACCTGGTATTAAAATCGCCACACCCCTCTCCTCTTTCTTCATATAGGGGTTTTTTTGGAAATAAACATTTTAGTAAGGCCAATGAATATCTAATACGAACAAAGCAAGTGCCAATCAATTGGTGAATTAAAACAAGCCGCAAATACGCCAATAATATTTATCAGCCCCTACTCCCATTTCATGGCATCTCTCATACTGCTGCTCTGATTATATTTGAGGTCTTGCAGCAGGGAAGAGCTAACAGAGAGGGTAAACATATACGACTGATATGGGCCAATGGGAATAAAGTTGCCAGACATTTGCCAGCAGTGCAAATTGCGGGTAATACCACAATTCATCATTGCAAAATTCTTGTTGTCAAAATCATAAGAGGTAGAAAAATTAAATTGCCAGCCCTTTGTAGGCGAAATATTACCACTGATACCCAGCGTTTGTGTTATCTTATAGTCGTATTCGAGTTTTTCTTTATTAAATTTTTGGTTGTCATAATTTAATCCTATATTGTAGTTTGCCGACAAGCTCCAAGGAATATTCATAATCATATATCCACTGGCATCAAAATCGCCATCATCTTTTTTTGCCCCACGAAGAGATGCCTTTGTTCCCGAATCGGAAGTCTCTTCACCGTCTTCACCCTCTCTATCGAGTCCTTCTGTTTTATTTTCCCCCGTGTCTTTCTTGTCTTTTTTGGAAAATAATTGCCTCAAACTTTCATTAGTAAAATTGTAGGAAAAGGAAGTGCCCGTATTCATGAGTCGTCCTATGCCCTTTCCAGCCTCCCATCGGGGCATATCTTTTATGGGCCTATCATTTTCGTTCAGTTTATAGGTGTAGGTATCGAATGTAGCACTAAGATTTAGAGTATAAGATTTCGACAATTTAAGACGCAGGTTGGTGCTAAGATTTGACCATGGAGTTTCCTTTGCCAAAAAATTGTAGCTCATTCCCATGCTTAGGTTGTCTATCAGGCTAATTTTTTTTACTCCCGTAGAATCAGAATCCGATTTTACCTTCATCTCTACATTGTTGGTAAATCCAAAGCTCAAGCTCCCCGTTTTTCCTTGGCCAGGCACTCCAAAGAGCCCATCTTTGAAGGGCGAATAAAATGTAGATTGATCAGAATTAGGAGTCCTCACCTCCCTCCAGTATCCATACTGAGAAGCCCCAAAATCAGGAGATCCACTAAAACTAACTGTGGGCGTAAGTACGTGGCGAATCATCTCTACCTTCTCGCCAAAAATGCTCCATGGCTTAAAAAAACCATACATCTTGGTGTTCATGCTCACTCCTGCACTATAGTCGTAGACCCTATAAAATCCATAAGTGGTATCGATGGGAGATATCGTATTGTCCAAATAACTATAGCCTTGCTCAACCTTGTTGGTATACCAGCGGCTATTATAATTTATTGAAGGAGATATATTTATGTATTTAAGCAAGTTAAAAGATGCGCTAACAGGAATACTGTGCTGCATGGCATTTTTCCAATCCTTTACCAAGCTGGTTTGAAAAAGCATGTTGTCTTTGGTGGTTACAGAATTTTTGAGAGAGCCAGCATAAGAAAAATAAATCGACTCATACCACTTAGCCTTGCCTATTGGATTTTTTCGCCTAAAAGGATAGGTCTGCGGGTAGGCAATTGATAAATCAGGAAGAGTTAGTGACAATGTGGAGTCTTTGGTGCGCTGCGAAGCTCGCATACTTGCATTGATGGTCAGGGGATTATTAGGAAAACTTTGACTTATATTGACCGACGAAGATTTTACATTGTCAGTATACCTTGATCCATACACGCTATTCAAGTCATTTCTGCTGTAGGAGCTTGTAGAAAAATCTACACTGGCAGATATTCGTCGGTAGGGATCGGCTTCTGCTGCCTGCGAATGGCTCCACCTAATTTTTATGTCGGCAGCCTTACTATAATCGGGAGAATCTTTGTCGCCATTGATGGTTACGAGGTATCCCAGGTCAAAATTTCCCGAAAATTTGTATCTCTTCTTATAGGTCGATCTGGTATTCAATCCCCACGAACCCTTGGTATATATTTCGCCCGTAAGAGCCATATCTATATAGTCGTTAAATGCAAAATAATAGCCCCCCTCACGAAGTCCAAAGCCGCGATTCATTTCGTCGGCATAGGTGGGCATAATTACTCCCGAGGAGTAGGAGCTAGAAAAAGGGAAAAATCCAAAAGGCAGGGCCAAAGGCAGGGGCACATCTGCAATAACCAGGTATACGGGGCCAGTAACAATGTTTTTGCCTGGCCTTACCTTTGCTTTGGTCATTTTTATATAAAAATGTGGGTGGTCGTGATTGTCGCAGGTGGTGTATTTGCCATCAATCATATTGAGTTCGCCAGTATCCATTTTTTTTGTGCGCCCCGCAGTCACATATCCCTCCCCTTGTTGGGTAATAACATCACTGATGATTGCTTTCTTTGTCTTGAAATTATACCTCACCTTTTTCATCTCATATTCGGCATCGCCTTCTTTAAAAACGGGAAAGCCCATTTCATTTCCTATAGAATCGAGCCCAAAAGTAGCTGTAACTTCACTTTTATCGGCATCTACCTCAATGTATTCGCCCGAAAGAGCCATTTCTTTATACTCTACATTTCCTTCCCCATAAAGAAAAATCATACTGCTGCCAGTCATAACAATGGAATCGGTTGAAGAATAAACTACAGGGGCATCAATGGCATTAGAATCCTTATTTTTTTGTGCCAATGTATCATTTGGTACTGCATTTTCTGTCAATACAAAAGATGAATCGGTAGCAGTATCAATGGATTGAGCTGCGACTGTTTGAAAACAAGCAGCCAATAGTATGATAAAAAAAAGAAAGACAAAAAAATTCTTTATTGGCATCAAAAGCATTAAAAGCATTCGTAAAAAATAATGAGTGCGCAAAGTTACATAAATTTGGTAAAAAGCATTCAAAAGAACTCTTAATTATCCTAAAAAGGCTTTGAGCATGCTATTAAAATTATTCAATGATTCGTCGCCATACCTTGAAATACCCTTTCTAATTTGGTCTATAGATAGCTCTTCTTCTAGCCTTGATTTAGAATAAAATTTATCGGCAAAACAAATCAGCAGCTCCTCATTGGAGATGGGCATCATGTTGCGCAATGGCAATGGCAATTTTTGTCGCAATATCCTTTCCTTACTAATTCCCGATCCTGTGTGCCGCTCACATACCAAGGCGTGTCTAGGATAATTTTCTTTCGACAAAAGGGCATGCCCCAAATAGCCATGACAGATGTAGGGCGAAATGCCGAAACAGAAAATATCAGGAGCCTCTGTCAAGAAAATACCAATATCGTGCAATAAAGAAGCCTCATAAATAAATGCTTTGTCAAGACCCATTTCTGGGTGCAATGAGCCTATTTCTAAGGATTTATTAGCAACAGAGAGGCTGTGAGAATACAAAATTTTATATAAGTCACTGCCTTCTGTGTAGAATTTTTTTATAAGCTGGTCGACACCAATTTTAGAGTTCATTTTCAGTAATTTATGAGACAAAGATATTCATTTCATTTCACAGTTCAATCGTCTTTTTCTATTAGGAAACATTTGTTTTGATTTTTAATTTGTACTTTTGCATTAAATATTAAATGTATGCGATTTTTATCATCATCTATATTCTTGGTTTTTATTTATTTCATATTTTCTTTCCTTACAGTTTCTGCAAAGGATGCTAATGAAAAGAAGCCTTTTGTTTTGGTTATTGATCCCGGACATGGGGGGAGAGATCCCGGTGCTATTGGTGCCATAGTTAAGGAGAAAAATTTTAATCTTTCTATAGCTCTGCGTATTGGCGATATAATAAAAGTCAAGCATCCTGATGTACAGATAATATATACGCGCAAAACCGACAAGTTTATTCCACTAATAGAGAGAGTGCAGATTGCCAACACCAACAAGGCCGATCTTTTTATATCTATACATGCCAATTCTGTTAAAAACAAGAAAGTGTTTGGAACAGAAACCTACACCCTTGGTTTGTCCAAATCGGAAGAAAATTTGGAAGTAGCAAAAAAAGAAAATTCTGTGATATTATTAGAAGACAATTACAAAATTACCTACGAAGGCTTCGATCCCAATTCCTCAGAATCGTATATTATATTTGAGATGATGCAAAACCAACATCTTGACAGGAGTGTTTCTTTTGCCTCCAAGATACAAAAAGAATTTTCGCAAAATGCAAAAAGAACAGACAGGGGCGTTAGGCAAGCTGAATTTATCGTTCTTAAGGAAACTGGTATGCCCTGTGTGCTGATAGAATTTGGTTTCCTATCCAACCTAAAAGAGGAAAAATATTTGAACACAAATGAGGGTAAACGATCTTTAGCGAGGTGTGTGGCTCGAAGTTTTGATCAATTTAAGTTAGAACACGATAGGAAAAAAACATTCAAGGCTTCCAATGCAATAAAAACAGAAAGCCAAACGGACCTAGTCTATAAGGTGCAGATATTGACTGCCAATAAAAAACTAAATGCTAACGCTCCTAATTTGAAAAAGTATTACAAAGATACAACTTACTACATGGAGCAGGGAATGTACAAATATACTTTAGGCGAAAGTAATGACAAGGAAGAGATTTCTATCTTACGAAATTCTCTTTTGAATGATTACAAAGATGCCTTTATCATAGCGTTTAAAAACGGAGAAAAAATAAAATAATATAATAATATATCGAAATGAAATTTACAAAAGAAGCAAAAATTGGCTTAATAGCAATTATCAGCCTTTTTATTCTCTATTTTGGAATCAACTACCTAAAAGGAGTCAATCTGTTCAAACCCACAAACCACTACTATGTTAAGTTCGACAATGTGGCCGAACTACAAAAATCTGCCCCCATATATATTGAAGGATTTAAGGTAGGTATTGTAAATGATATTTTATACGACTATTCAAATGCCAATAAGATTGTGGTATTGATTAGTCTCGACAAGAGTATGAAAATTACTTCTGGCAGCTATGTAGAAAAAACAACAGGTTTTACCACCGGTGCTAGTTTGCACATAGTAATGAATAAGTATGTAAGCACAAACATACAAGTTGGGGATACCATAGATGGCAGCTCAAAGGCCGGGATGATGGACATCGTAGCCGACGACTTGATGCCCAAGGTACAAGACCTATTGCCCAAAATAGATTCCATTCTTACAGGACTAGCCTCTATTGTCAATCACCCTGCACTGACCATGTCCTTGGATCATATTGAAAGAACTGGCTATAACTTAGAAAAATCGTCGCAGCAACTAAGTATAATGATGAGTAGTGACATACCACTTATAATGACAGATTTTCGCAAAATAAGTTCCGATTTTAGCCTTATAAGTGCAAATATGAGGGAAATAGATCTCAACCAAACGGTAGATAAATTAAATGCAAGCTTAGAAAATGTACAAAACATGAGTGAAAAATTTGGTTCTTCCGACAATAATGTAGGGCTATTGCTCAATGACAGGCTTCTGTATGACAACCTAACTGCCACCACAGAAAATGCTGCCAATCTCTTACTTGATTTTAAACAAAACCCAAAAAGATACGTCCACTTCTCCATTTTTAATAGAAATTCCAACAAATAGAAATTCCACCTTAATTAGATTCAGTCTAAATAAGGAAATTGTCTTTTTTATGTAATATCATGCCTAAGCTTAATATCAATAGGGGTTTTTAGCTTTCTTTCACTTTTAGGAGATTAAATCAACAGATTAAGTTTAGGTGGCTATAAACCTACTAATTGGCAACTTACATGCTTTATACAAAAAGGTTTTCGTTCAAAAACCTAAATGCTTGAACCTAAAGCCTGTACCCTACAATCATAAAAAACAAGAAAATAGGCATTTTTTTTTCTCGAAAATTAGTGCAAAATTTGCACTAGAATTTAAAACAAAAATATTTTAATAAGGTTATAGAGTGAAGTTAGATTATCAAGAAATTTGGAACAAGTGCATGGCAGTCATAAAAGACAATGTCACCGATAGTGCTTTTAAAACATGGTTCAAACCTATTGTTCCTTTAAAACTTGAGCACAAAGAATTTACCATACAAGTTCCAAGTCAATTTTTTTACGAATACTTGGAAGAAAAATATGCTGATCTCATACATGCCTCACTCATTCGATTTGCCGGTATTGGCACCATTCTCAATTATCGTGTAATTGTTGATAACACCTCCGGTGGTCACACCATCCTGCAAAGTGAAAAAGCAGGTTACAATACACTACCCAAAAAAAAAGATATAAAAGATCTCAACAAGGCTCCGGGATCTATTATGCAGGCCAATATTCAAGACTGGAACCCCAACCTCAACGAGCGCTACAGTTTTGAAAACTATTTTGAGGGCGTAAGTAATAAGCTGTCGCGCTCCATAGGCGATGCCGTTGCGCTCAAACCAGGAAAAACAGCCTTCAACCCCCTCTTTGTTTACGGGGGCTCAGGTGTCGGAAAAACACATCTTTGCCATGCCATTGGAGGGAAAATAAGAAGTTTATTTCCTAATAAAAAAGTACTATATATTTCGGCCCACTTATTTCAAGTTCAATTTACAGACGCCGCAAGAAATAATACCTCCAACGATTTTATTAATTTTTATCAGGGAGTAGATGTGCTTATATTGGACGACGTGCAAGAGTTTATTGGAAAAAAAGGAACGCAACAAACCTATTTTCATATATTTAACCACCTACACCAATTGGGGAAGCAACTCATACTAACCTCCGATAAGCCTCCTGTAGAATTGCAGGGACTGGAAGAGCGACTAGTTACAAGGCTTAAATGGGGTATGACTGCCGAATTATGTAAGCCAGATATGGAATTGCGAAAGAAAATATTATCCAACAAAATTCGCCACGACGGACTTGATATCCCCCTTGAGATTATAGATTTCATAGCAGAAAATGTGACAGATCACGTCAGAGACCTTGAAGGAATAATTACCTCTATGGTTGCGCACTCCTTGGTATATAACAGAGAGGTAGACATAGAACTCGCCAGAAGGGTAGTTAGCCAAACCGTAAAACTCGAGAAAAAGCAAATTACACTGGAAAAAATACAAGATGTGGTGAGCAACTATTTCAATATTGATCTAAGCACCATTCAATCTAAATCAAGAAAAAGAGAGATTGTAAAAGCTAGGCATGTAACGATGTTTCTTTCAAAAAAATATACCGACTACTCATACGCTCATATAGGAACTGTAGTTGGAAAAAGAGATCATGCTACCGTATTGCATGCCTGCAAAGCAATACAAGACTCACTGGATATTGACAAGTCTTTTCAACATGCAATGAACGAGATAGAAAACTTACTGCAAAAGTAGTATAAAACTAAGATTCATTCTCATCATATTCTCATCATATTCTCATCACATTTTACTTATAATCACTAGCCATGGCAAAAACAAAAACAGCATATGTATGCTCCCAATGTGGCAACGATTCTCCCAAATTGATAGGCAAATGCCCTGCCTGCGGTGCGTGGAACACATATATTGAAGAGTTGGTGACAAAAGAGAAACCAGGGCTTCCAAACCTATCCAATTTCGCTTCACCAAAATCCAAGCCCCTATTGCTTGATGAAATTAAAAGCGACGACGAAGAGCGCTTAGATATGAGGGATGAGGAGTTTAATAGAGTATTGGGAGGAGGTCTCGTTCCCGGATCGCTGGTACTGATAGGAGGAGAACCAGGCATAGGAAAATCTACCCTTGTGATGCAAATAGTACTTCAATTGGACGCTTATAAAACACTCTATGTATCGGGAGAAGAGAGTGCCAAACAACTTAAATTGAGGGCAGAGAGGCTGGGACACAAAAACACTTCCTGCTATATTGTTTGCGAAACAGCCTTGGAGCAAATATTTACCCATATAAACAATGTATGCCCAGATATTGTTATCATAGATTCCATACAAACTGTTTTTACCGAACATATAGAATCTTCGCCAGGATCAGTTTCTCAAGTACGAGAATGTGCTGCGGCAATACTAAAATTTGCCAAAGAAACAGGAACTCCCGTACTCTTGATAGGACACATCAATAAGGAGGGTACGATAGCTGGTCCCAAGGTTTTGGAACATATAGTAGACACGGTACTTCAATTTGAAGGAGATCAGCACTATATGTACCGCATATTGCGCAATATAAAAAATAGATTTGGAAGCACCTCGGAACTAGGAATATACGAGATGCGACAAAACGGACTGCGAGAAGTAAGCAATCCTTCAGAACTCCTCCTGACACAAAACCACGAAGGCCTCAGTGGAGTAGCCATAGCTGCTGCCGTGGAGGGCATTCGCCCCTTTCTCATAGAGACACAGGCCTTGGTGAGTACTGCTGCTTACGGAACGCCCCAGCGCAGTTCCACAGGCTTCGACATACGCCGCATGAACATGCTACTGGCGGTGCTAGAAAAAAGAGCAGGTTTTAAACTAATTCAGAAAGATGTTTTCCTAAATATTGCGGGAGGACTCAAAGTCAACGATCCCGCAATAGATCTATCGGTGATCTCTGCCGTCTTATCTTCAAGCTTAGATGTAGCCATAGAGCGCGAAGTCTGCATGTGTGGAGAGGTAGGCTTGTCGGGAGAGATTCGCCCCGTAAATCGTATAGAACAGCGTATTTTGGAGGCCGAAAAACTAGGATTCAAACGCATAATCATTCCCAACAACAACCTTAAAGGATTTGACACTAAAAAAGCGCAAATCCAAATTATTTCTGTCAAAAAGGTAGAAGAGGCTTTTAGGGAATTATTTGGCTGATCAATACTGCTTAGTCAATACTTCTTAGTCAATACTCATCCCCCCAATTATCTCACTCACCGAAGCATGCCCATGCCTATCCAAATAGGCATTTATTCCATCCACAACTTTCACAGAGATGGTGGGGTCAATAAAATTATAAGTACCAATTTGTATGGCAGTAGCACCAGCCAATATAAATTCAATGGCATCTTGCCAACAAGATATGCCCCCCATACCTATCACTGGAATTTTAATGGCTCTTGCCGTTTGATATACCATGCGCAATGCCACAGGCTTTATACAAGGTCCGGAAAGTCCCCCCGTAATTGTAGATAGCACAGGGCGTTTTTTTTCTATATCTATAGCCATTCCCACCAAGGTATTGATGAGCGAAACAGCATCAGCGCCCTCACTTTCGGCGGTCTTTGCTATTGCGGAAATATCGCTTACATTGGGAGACAATTTTACAATAAGCTCCTTATGATATACCTTTCTTACGGCAGATATAACCTGGGCAGCACTGTGACAGTCTGTGCCAAATGCCATGCCCCCTTGTTTCACATTTGGACAAGAAATATTCAATTCTATGGCAGGAATATTTTCCAATTCGTTTATTTTTTCCGAGCAGGCAATATAATCTTCTATAGTCGATCCGCTAACGTTTACTATCATGTGGGTGCTAAAATCTTTTATCTTTGGATAGATATCTGAGATAAAATAGTCCACTCCCTTGTTTTGCAAACCCACCGCATTGAGCATTCCCTGGGGAGTTTCTGCCATGCGAGGGTAAAAATTGCCCTCTCTGTGGCGAATGGTAGTTCCTTTCATAAAAACACCCCCTATTCGCGAAATGTCCATAAAGTCTGTAAACTCCAATCCATAGCCGAAAGTACCAGAGGCAGTCATTACAGGATTCTTCAATTGCAGTTTGCCGATATTTACACTTAAATTTGCCATTTTAACTTCTTTATATTAATTACAGGCCCATCCGTACAGGCACAAATATGCCCATCAGTGGTATTTTCTACACAGCACAAGCAGGCTCCAATGCCACATGCCATCATATTTTCTAAGGAAACCTCGCAGAATATGCCCCTTTGTTTGGCAAAAGCAGCTACTACATGCATCATAGCCTGTGGCCCGCAGGTATAAATGAAGTCAAAATCGGTGTTTTTGAGCAAAGAATGCTGACTTACATAGCCTTTTTCTCCTGCCGATCCGTCTTCGGTGGTGGTATAAACTTTTCCAAATTTATCGAAATCTTCAAGCTGCAAAAGGTCTGCACAGGAGCGAGCTCCTAGCAGGAAGTTTACCGAAAAGTTCATAGCCTTCAAATGCGATCCCAAAAAAAGCATGGGTGCAATTCCAACACCTCCTCCTATAAGTAATATTTTTGGCTCACTACCATCTGCTTTTTTATGTGTGCTGGGTAGGGTAAATGTATTGCCCAAGGGATACATCAAATTTACAATATCCCCAGCCTTTAGTTCCGACATTTTTTGAGTTCCCTCTCCAACTTTTTGTATCAGTAGCCAGAGCTGATTTTTGTCCCTATCGACATAATTTATGGATATAGGGCGGCGCAGAAAGGTCGTGCTTGAACCTTCCACGAGTACTTGCACAAACTGCCCAGGCAGCATCTCTGGCAGCCTCTCTGCCTGCCATAGTTTGAGTAAAAAATAATTTGTATTTAGACTTACATTTTCTGCTACATGCAAATCGGCCATAAATTTCTTCATAAGGCAATAAATGAATAATTCCTAATTTGTAATTAATTTTCCTGCAAAGATACGAAATAGCAAAGGATAAATTATAAGAAAGGGTCATTATCAGGATTAAAACTATCGAAACTTTGGTCTGAGTAGAATATCATTATTTTGGTGATTTTTTTTGATATTGCTTGAGGAAGTACTTTAGGCATTACTTCTGATATTGCTCCTGATCTTGCGTCTGGCATTGCTTCTGATCTTGCTTCTGATCTTGCTTCTGGAAGGATTATTGGGGGTATAAGTTTCTCTTTTTTAGGAATTTTAATCTCTACAGCTGGCTTTATTGGCTCTGAGTCCTTATAGTATTCCCTTGTTCTAGGCTCACTACTTAATTTTGGCTCAATGGTGGGCACTTGGGCAGGAATATCATCAAATAGTGAGGCTTGAATAAAAGACTTTTCGCCCTTATATATAGGAACTCTGCCGAAGAGCAACCAATCGGAATTTATTTTTTCGTATTTGAGCAAAATCTTTGTAAGCACATCCAGGCTAGGATTGTTTCTACCATTTAATATATGGTTCATAGAAGATCTGCTTATTCCTATGCTATCTGCAAACGAAGAAGGGTTGGTATTCTCCATTTCTATAAGTTTTTTTATTCTTTCAATCATTTCGCCTTGCTTACAAATGTGAATACTTTACAATCTTAGTACAATTATTTACAAAATACAAATGTACTAAATAAAATCAACAAAAGCAAATCAACAAATGTGGATAATACATCTGTATACAAGTGTATTGTGTATACAAATGTGCCGAAACATATGTAAGGTAAGCTTTATTGTATAAATAAGTTATTAGATTTAACTTTAAATAGTATCTATAAAACACTTGGTAATGAGTAATATAATACTTATAAATAAAACTTAGGGCTGCTTATGCTAAGCTGAATT
>BHEP01000057.1 GCA_003851245.1 Bacteroidales bacterium
ATATAGGGAGCTTAGGGAGTAAGGGCAAACACATAGGCCTAGCCCCTACCAATGCAAACAAAAAACTCATTAATGATTTTTCTAATTCTACTTTACCACAATAAAAAAGCATCTTCTATTTTGCGTATCTAATTGATTATTAGAACATTTTCGTATTATAAACGTACCTTTGTTCATATTTGCTATGATACAGAAACGAGCAGAGAAAAAAATCATCTCAGTCCTTTCCTTCTCAATCTGGCCTTGAGAGTCTTATATCGCTAACAGACAAGACTTACAGTGGCTTGTTTAAGGTGTGCGGAAGAGCTGTACGCATGTGGCTGTAGAGTATCTCTCGGGGCTTCTTTTGTGCGAAAAGGGACATAAAAACATGGAACGAATGGTTGAAAAAGTTACAGAATCGGATTGTAAACGCTATATCCACTTCTTGTCTGTTAGCAAGTGGAGTTTTATCGAGGTCAATAATGCCACCTTACCTGCGGTTGATGAAGCTTTACGTTGCAAAAAAAGCTCAGTGGGAAACCTACTGGACTCATTTTTGATGAGACTTCTCATCTGAAGAAAGGCGATAAGTCTGTGGGTGTAAAGCGGCAGCATGCTGGCGTTTGCGGCAAGGTAGATAATTGCCAGGTTTCGGTACATACCGCCTTGTGCAATAAACAGCATTGCGCCTTGGTTGGCACGCCCTTATTTTTGCCTCAAGAGTGGGCGAATGACCCCTTAGGATGCAGCCATACTGGTATTCCCAAAGAGTATCAAGGGCATAAAAGTAAGCCCCAACAAGCCTTAGAATTAGTCAAAAATGCTATCGCTCAAGGTGTAGCGTTCGACTTTGTGGGTGGAGATGGATTGTATGGGCACAATGCTGAATTGACTCTATCGCTGAAGAGTTGGCATGGCAGCATCACATGGCTCTAGTGATGATGGCAAGCCTGTATATTTTGACGATAAAAATTGAAACACAACAAGAAAAACCCTTGATGAGCGTAAGAGACGCACGCTTATTGGTGATTGCCACACTATTTGGAACACAAAAAGAAGCCGATTTATGTCTGGAGCAAATGAATATTAGGCATAAACGGAGGCAAAAAGACATTGATCGATGTTGCAGAAAATCTATTATGGTAAAGTAGAAATAAAGAATATGCTTAAGTATTGACTCCTCCACACAGCAGAAAAACACCACCTTTCTTTCCATGTAATTAGAAGCTGCAATACAAGGTTTTAAGGAGTATAAAATGAATCATTTCTCCCAATAATATTCATAGATGATTGAATCACCTTTAATTTCCCAAAAAGCATCTTTTTCTATTTCCAAATTTAATGCGTGACAATATTCTGTAAGGATTGCCCTATTTACCCTTCTGCCAATGATTCTTTCTTTGTAATATTCCAAATTTTCAAACCACAAAGGAATCCCACATTGATAAAATTTCCATCTAGGATCTTTCATTGAGTAAAAAGCCCTCTGTGTTTTTGCATTTTCTATATATGTAAAAAAATTGCAAGCTTCATCTTCTGTTTTAAGATCGCTGATCCAAAAATCATAAATACCCTGTTCTATTGAATGACTTATCTGATAAAGGAGGCTAGCCCAACTGCAAGTGCTACTTACCACAATGGTTCCATTGACAGAATTGCATTCAAAAAATAGAGATCGCAGAGAATTATCACTACGGCGATATGTCTGAGGATTTAGGCAATCAAAGCCAGATTCAAACAAATCATTGAAGGTGTGATTTCCTATTTTTATGCGCAAGTTGGACACATCCAAGGTCTGTTGTTTCAATATAAGTCCAATCTGAGAGAGCGAAATTGGAATGAAAGAAAATCTTATCCTTTGGGCTTTATAAAGATTCATTATAGATCAATTTGGGCGATTTTTTAGGTCGCCAATTTTTCAATTTTTATACGGGACTGATATAAATTACTGTGAATTATCCTTCTTACGGTTCTCCACCTCTTGCAATACACGCATTTGCTGAATAGATATCTGATTAAGTTTTTGAAGCCGCTCAGGCTGGGGCATTTGATCATTTATTAAAACAGCATTAATATTCTCCATATTGGAGAGGCATATCAACTCGTTAATCGTTGCATAATCACGTATATTACCTTTCAGGTCGGGATTGGCATCGCGCCACTGCTTTGCCGTAACTCCAAACATCGCTACATTCAACACATCGGCTTCGCTAGCATACACTATGGATATTTGTTGTGGGGTCAGGATTAAGTTGTGCTTTACAGCATCAGTATGAATATGGTAATTTATTTTGGAGAGTTCCCGCCTAGCCGACCATTCAATCTGTTGCTGTTCCTGCTCTTTTAGTCGCTGATACTCAGTTATTAGATATAGTTTGAATGGTACGCTGATGGCAGAACCAAATTCAAATGCAATATCTTTATGGGCATAAGTACCACCGTATCTCCCTTTTTGTACAATGACACCAATTGCATTCGTTTTTTCAATCCATTCCGAAACACTTATTACAAAGCTTGGCAAACCTGCTTGCATTTTAAAGTGGTCAAATTCGACCACTTTAAAATTAGAATTATGTATTACTTCCCAAGTTCCTAAAAATTCAAGCGTATATCTATTTCGCAGCCAGTTTTTAATAATGTCGGCAGCTCGACTTACGCTTTCTTTGGCATTTGCCATGTCAGTCATAGATATATAATCTGTATTATCTATTCTAACGAGTGTAATTTCTGCATCCTGCACTTTAATTTTAGCCATATTGATTTTGCTTTCTTGAGTTAATCCCTCATTTCAAGTTTGCCGCCAGCCATTTTATGGCATCTTCTAGGCTGAGTCCCTTTTTAGAGGCGTAATCAGCAGCCTGAATTTCATCAATCTTTCCAATAGCAAAATAGTTAGATTCGGGGTGTGCAAAATACAAACCACTCACCGATGCTGTTGGATATATAGCTGCGTTGGAGGTCAATTTAACTCCTATTCTATCCATAGATAGCAACTTATCTATCGTAAAATTTAGGGAAATATCTGGCAAGGAGGGGTAACCAGAAGCTGGACGAATGCCTTTAAATGCAGCTTTAAATAGCTCTTTGGCTGTGAGTGACTCTTCAGGATCGTAGCCCCAATATTCCATCCTCACCTTGCGGTGAATGTATTCGGTAGCCGATTCTGCCAATCTGTCGCAGAGGGTCTGCATCAAAATATCATTGTAAGTATCATCATCGTCCTTGTATTGCTTTTGCAATATATCGGTTCCATTACCCGCTGTAATAATAAATGCCCCTACATAGTCGTTTTCGGGACATACAAAATCCACTAGAGACTTATAAACGTCCTTGTTTTTTTTCTCTTGCTGACGCAGCATGGGAATACTTTCGCCACCAATGATAAGACACTCATCTTGTACCTTTGCGGGAAAAAATCCTATGATAGCTTTTACAAACTCCAAGTCTTGTGCTGCCCATTCCTCTAGCATTTTTACGGCATCACGGCAAAGCTTCATGGCTTCCGAAGCCCTTTCTTTTTCATCAATTCCAAAGGAGTTTATCCAAGCCTGCTCGTCAGCAGCACTCTTATTTACAGAAATGGCACTGGCATATTTGGCAGAAAAACGCCAAGCTGTAAGAAAGAAAATCCAATCTATATACGGAATCAATTCCCTTATCGCAATATGCTCGATTACCTTGCTGCCTTCAAAACTTGGCTTTATGGGCTTATATCCTGTCCAATCTATAACAAAAGGATTATTTCTAGCCTCTTGGAGAGAAGCAAATTCAATTTTTCTTTGTCGCTTTTGTCGCAATATTTCGTATTCTGCTCGTACATCGGCTACATAAGCATCTTTCATTTCTGGGCTCAATAGCTTATTGGCAACAGGAACCGCCATTGAGGCATCTTTCACATAAATCACCGCCTCACTATACAGTGGCTCAATTTTCAAGGCTGTATGCAATTTGGAAGTAGTAGCACCACCTATCATGATGGGGATTTTCATTCCTGCTTTCTCCATTTCAGCAGCAACATTAGCCATCTCTGTCAATGAGGGGGTTATCAAGCCACTAAGTCCAATAATATCTACCTCGTCTTCAATGGCTCTGCGGATAATTTCATCGGCTGGAACCATCACCCCAAGATCAATGATCTCATAGTTGTTGCACGACAAGACTACTCCTGTAATGTTTTTTCCAATATCATGAACATCTCCTTTCACCGTAGCCATCAATATTTTGCCGGCCTTTGTCAGCCCTTCTTTGCGTGATTCCTCTATGGCAGGCTGGAGAATAGCCACAGCCTTTTTCATTGTTCTTGCGGTTTTTACCACTTGAGGAAGAAACATTTTACCCTCTCCAAAAAGATTGCCTACCTTATTCATGCCATCCATCAGAGGTTGGTCTATGATGTCTATGGGCTGAGCAAATACTTTCAGGGCTTCTGCCAAATCTACTTCCATAAATTCGCCAATACCTTTTACCAGAGCAAATTGAAGCCTCTCGTTTAAGGGCAGCAATCTCCACTCGTCCAATTTGGATTCTTTCTGCGCCTGACTTTCATTATTGAGCTGGGCATATTCGGTCAATCGCTCCCCTGCATCTGGATGGCGATTGAAGATTACATCTTCTATCATCAGCAAGAGATCGGCAGAAATATCTTCATAAGTAATGCTGGACGATGGATTGACAATACCCATATCCATTCCATTTTGTATGTTGTGGTATAGAAAAACCGCGTGCATAGCCTCTCTAAGTGCATCGTTTCCCCTAAAAGAGAAGGACAAATTGCTCACACCTCCACTAATTTTGGCTCCTGGCAAATGCTGCTTGATCCATTTTGTGGCATTTATAAAATCTACTCCATAGCCCGCATGCTCTTCTATTCCTGTGGCAATAGCCAATATATTGGGGTCAAAAATAATATCGCAGGGTTTGAATCCCACCTCATCAACGAGCAATTTATACGCCCTTTGGCAAATTTCTATTTTGCGCTCTGCCACATCGGCCTGCCCTTTTTCGTCAAAAGCCATTACCACCACGGCAGCCCCATATTTGCGAACCAATCGGGCCTTTTTAAGGAAATCGGCCTCGCCTTCTTTTAAGCTAATGGAGTTGACGATGGACTTGCCTTGCAGGCATTTGAGTCCCGCCTCAATGATATTCCAATCGGAACTATCGACCATAATAGGCACTTTGGATATATCCGGATCGGAGGCTAGCATATTGAGAAAGGTTGTCATTTCCTTCACTCCATCCAATAATCCGTCATCGAGGTTGATATCCAATATTTGTGCGCCATCTTCCACTTGTCGCAGGGCGATACTGAGAGCTTCTTCGTACTTTTCTTCTTTTATAAGACGCAAGAACTTCCGTGAACCTGCCACATTGCATCTTTCGCCAATATTTGTAAAATTATTTGCTGCCGTAATTTTCAAAACATCCAAACCCGAAAGGTGCAGGTCTGTTGTTGCAGGTGCAGGTTTTCGCACCTCTGCTCCTTGCACCAATGCCAAATATTGAGCAATATGGGCAGGAGTAGTGCCACAGCAGCCTCCAAGAATATTTATTAAACCCTCATCAATGTATTCTTTGATTTGGCTTGCCATTTTTTCGGGAGTTTCGTCGTATTCTCCTAAGCTATTGGGCAAACCAGCATTGGGATAAGCACTTACATAGCAGGGAGCTACCTTACTCAAGTCTTTTAGAAAAACCTTCATATCGGATGCCCCAAAAGAGCAGTTGAGACCAATGGAAAGTAGCTTTACATGCTCTACCGAAGTTATCGCAGCCTCCATGGTTTGCCCAGAGAGCAGTCGACCACTTTTTCCTGCAATAGTCAAAGAAAGCATCAGTGGAATGTCTTTGCCCGATTCCTTGACAGCTTCCTCTGCTGCAAATAGTGCCGCCTTTGCATTGAGGGTATCGAAAAAAGTTTCCATCAACAACACATCTACTCCTCCTTCTATAAGGGCAAGCATTTGTTGCTTAAAAGCTACTACCAGCTCATCGAAGGTGATCCCTCGAAAAGCAGGGTTAGAAACGTCGGGAGAAAGAGAGGCTGTTTTGTTGGTAGGACCTACCGAACCTGCCACAAAACGTGGCTTGTCGGGGTTTTGTGCGGTAAATTGATCTGCTACCTCCCGTGCAATGCGTGCTGCGGCAAGATTTAAGTCCCGCACACAATCTTCCATAGCATAGTCTGCCATAGAAATGGTGGTGGAACTGAAAGAATTTGTTTCGATGATGTCCGCTCCAGCATCTAAATATTTGGCATGTATGGCTTTGATTATCTCGGGCTGGGTGATACTCAGCATATCATTATTGCCCTTTACCGACTGTGTGTGATTAGCAAATCGCTTGCCTCTATAATCCTCTTCGGTGAGTTCGTATTGTTGAATCATTGTCCCCATAGCCCCATCGAGTATGAGGATACGGTGCTTTAGTAAGTTTTCTATTTGGTGCATTGTAAAATTTAATTTTAATAGTCGCCGTCTCGTATGTTATTATTGGCCTAAATCATTGCTTCTGTGCCCTATCCATTTCTCTTTTGTCGTCTTTTTCGCGTATAGACTGTCTCTTATCGTATTCTTTCTTCCCTTTTGCTACGGCAATAACGAGCTTGGCTCTACCTTTTTCGTTGATAAACAATTTGGTAGGTACAATGGTAAATCCTGTGTCTTTCGACATTTTCTCTAATTTGTTGAGCTCCTTTCTATTGAGCAGCAGTTTGCGCTCCCGCCTTGCTACATGATTATTGTAGGTTCCATAGAAATATTCTGATATATTCATATTCTTAACCCATAGTTCCCTATTGGTATAAATGCAGAATGTATCGACCAGACTGGCCTTCCCCAGGCGTATGGATTTTATTTCAGTACCTGTTAAGACAATACCGCATACGAAAGTTTCCAGTAGTTGGAAATCGTATGCGGCTTTCTTGTTTCTTATATTGATATTGTTGGCTGTCTTTATTTTGCCCATAAATCTACAAAATTACAAAATTTTCATAAAATAACACGTCCTCACATTAAGCTAAATTCTTAGTCCTGGCATTATCATAAACATTATGCTCTCTACTACAATAGGAGATATGAGTACAATAGCCGATGCTGCCAATGTAAATTTAACCTGCTGGCTTTCGCCTACCTCCATATAGCTCGTTGCGCCCTCCCAAATGATATAGACGGAATAGAGCATAGCCAATTTTACAAAGAAAAATTCAGGGAAGAATGCTAGTATTGCATAAACCATATATACCAAGGCGGAGGCATAGCCTATAAAAAACTGATCTCTTTTGGCATTTTTTTCCTGATTAAAATATCGGCGCATCAATTCTGAAAGTAAAAAAGATGCTACATAAAAGCCCAAAAATACAGTGATTACCATATTCATTGTGTTTTTCAATGCAATTTGTATGTCGAATTCGTTTCTAAACACTCCTAGCATTGAAAATAAAGCTATTATACCAAAAATAGGGTACAAGTAGGTCTTAAGAAAAACATCCTGAGACTGATCTTTATGGTCTGCCAAGTCAAGCCAAGTTTTTCGAGGATCAACAATAATCTTGCTTACGAGTATAAATATTTGTTTGTACATTGTATGCTTGCAGGTCTTACTTATATATTACACTTACTTGTTTTCATAAATTTACTTGCGTGACTAGTGAGAAACGTTGCATGTCTCCTAGAACAAAAAAACTGCCACAAAGATAGGAATTTATTTTACAGCAATCTCTATTAGCTCTTGTTTTAAACCCGAAGCTTTTACCTTAAGAGTGATTTTTCCTTTTCTTTGAGCCGACTGTACAATACAAGTCAGTTGACCATTGAAAGCATGCATTTGAGGCAGATGAAACAAGTCCAGACAAGTAGGATAAACATCTGAATCTTGGTATTCTCACCCTAAGCTAATATATATCGCCTTTTCAGGCTTTATACTTTCTTAAGCCCAGGGTGGAAAGCCCAAGAATGGGCAACAATGAATTGTTAGTTCGTAATTATCAACTCGCTCAACTTGAGGTGCAAGTCCTCGTCTTTCAGATTTTTGGCAATAATTATTCCCTGAGGATCTATCAGAACATTGGAAGGAATGGATCGCACACCATACAAGGCAGCGGCCTCATTGTCCCACTGTTTGAGGTCTGACACATGAGTCCAATCAAGCTTGTCATCTGCAACAGCCTTGAGCCAAGCAGCTTTGTCCTTATCTAAAGAAACACCCAAAACAGTAAAATTTTTTCCTTTGAAATTGTCGAAAGCTTTTACCAAATTGGGATTTTCCCTGCGGCAAGGAGGACACCAAGAGGCCCAAAAATCTACCAATACATACTGCCCTAAGAAAGAAGATAGGGATACTGGCGATCCTGAAGAATCCAACTGAATAAAATCGGGTGCAGACTTACCAATCTCCACTTTTTCGAGAGCAACAATCAAAGCCTTAAGTCCTTCAATATGTTGTGAATGATAGATGGATGAATCAAAAAGAGATACATTGGCTTTCAATTCCTCCAAGTTTAGTTTGTAGGAAAAATTTCTATACAGCACATAAGCCGCTACGGTAGATGCAGGGTGAGTTGCAACAAAGTTTTTTATATCAAACTGCTCTTCTTTGGCATTTTTAGCCTCACTAAACAAATCGTTACTTGCCGATCCTATGGCTTGAGAAGCATCTCTCTCTTGGGCTATTTTCACCGTGATTAGCGAATTCTCCAGAAAGAAAGCCAGCCTCTCCCTCTCGCCTTCGAGCTGTATTGCATACAGATCGGGCAAATCGACACTGCCCGAAAAAGAAAAATGACCGTCTTGCAATTGGCAAGAATCTATGTTGCCGAATGTTTTGTTGTGATACGCCTGAAGATATACTTTTCCTTCTGTTTTATTTTCTACTGTTCCATCGACTTTAAAAGCGGGAGTAGTATCCTTACAAGAAGCCAAAATAAGCGAGGCTCCCAATAGAAATGTTGCTATTGTTCTTGTTTTCATTGTTTGTTTGTATTTGTATTTATTGAAATTGTATTTCTATATATTTTAAATTATATCTATGCAAATTGATTCAAAAACTGGTACAAAGTTAATGATAGTTTACAAAAAATGATGAGATGCTGCTCTTTTTCATCTTGCAAACCACAATTTGGTCGTAAGCAAATCTTCTCCTTGATTTTGAATTGCAAGCTTGTAGCTTTTTCCATTCAAAGACTGCTCCGTTCCGGGATAAAAAAACCGCTGAGGTATCTTGTCTTCCAATACGCTTGCGGGTCCCGCCTTTAGCTCTGGATAGCCCAAACGCCTCCATTCGGCAAAGGCATCGAGCCCTTGTCCAAAGAATGCAATCCATTTTTGCTCGCCTATTGTTTTCCTAAAATTACTTTCGTGGTATTGCACTGTCGCTTGCTGCAAGTAATCTGCAATAACACCAGCATCAGTAATTCCAAACTGATTGAATGATGCCTTAATTGCATCCTGGTACAAGTTTTGGGCATTTCCATCAATAAATCCACGAGCCACCGCCTCCGACAAGCCAAACAAAACTTCGGCATAACTATACAGTACTGCTGGAGATTGCGAACGGAGGAAATAGGCTCCAGGTTTTGAGGTTTTGGCAAAGCCCAAGCTATTGGCATCACTATTTGACAAGCCATTGGGAACACCTACGTATTGGTGAACAGCAGTATCGGATGGCAGTTGTGCAAAAATGGGTAGACGAGGGTCGTTTAGATCGTATAGCTTATCGACCATCGTTTTGGATATCCTGTAATCGTTGCGGGTTTCAAACCATGCTGCTGCCGGATTTTGTTGGGGAGAGCTGGTATACACAAATTGGAATATGTCGTCCTTACTACTGATCAAACCTGCACCATTGCTTGTAAGTTCGCCAACAATGCTCTTGGCTAGGGCTGGATCTTTGTCTGCAATACGCAATGCTATGCGCAGGCGCAGAGAATTTGTTAGCTTCTTCCATTTTGAGATATTACCTCCATAAACAAGGTCGCCTTCGACTCCTTCTTTGGAAATATCGAGCAAAGATTGTGCCGCCAACAAATCGCTTAGAAGACCCGTATAAACCAATCGTTGAGCATCATAAGCAGGGCTTATTTTTTGTCCGGCTTCGGTGTAAGGAATATCTCCATAAGCATCCGTAAGCAATAGAAAAACCCAAGAGCGCAACGCGAGGGCAATTCCCTTGTAATTGTTATTTGCCCGGTGTGGAGGAAATTCTAAAATGGTGTTTAAGTCTGTTATAAGCCCCGCATAAGCTGTGTTCCATAGAGATGTAAATTTGGTGTTTGATACGTCATACCTGTCAGATTCGGTGTATTGAATGGAGGCCCAGTGCTGCACAAATAAGAGGGAAGTGCCAAAATTATTGTCAGAGCCCCAATATAAGTCGGCACCTTGTTTTAAAGTTCCTGTCAATAAGAAAGCCGGCTGAGATTGCTCAGTTGCATTTGGATTGCTATTTATTTCATCCAAGTGATCATTACATGCACCAATAGAAAAGGCAAGGAGTATGAGTAATATTATTTTTTTTAACATGAGTTCTATTTATTTGTATATTATTGAATTGTATAATTTTAAACTTAGAAATATTGACTTAGAATTTCAAATTCAGATTGACTCCAAATGTTCTGGTTGTAGGTAATGAGAGACTTTCTAGCCCTTGTGCATTGCCTGTATTGAATGCCGTTTCGGGATCAATGTTGGGAGCCTTTTTGTAAATAAAGAATAAGTTTCTCCCCACAAGGGCAATATTGGCAGCTCCAAGGCCAAATTTTTGCAGCAATTTCTTATCAAATGAGTAGCCCAATCTTATTTCTCGAAACTTTATGTAGGATGCACTGTATATATAAGCCTCGTTTATATTGTATGAGCCCTTGTAGTATTGCTGTGCACTGACAATGGTTTGGTTGATAGTTCCATCTTCCTTGACTCCATGAAATACCATTCCGTCGTGGCGCAATACCCCATCAGAGCCTATATACGAAAGTCCACCATTTTCTGTATCCCGCCCGTAGAGGGTTTCTTGGAGCACTCCGGTATAAGTTCCCGTTCTGTTGGTTCCAGAGTATACTTCTCCTCCAATACTGGCATCAATTAAAAATCCCAAATATATGGATTTGTATGTAAAGGTATTTGACAAACCACCAGTCCATGAGGGGGTATAGTATCCTAAAATCTTTTTCTCCGTATCTGCTCTAGGCAATCCATTGGAACCTACAATGATATTCCCACCACCGTCACGCAAATAAGCTGTACCGTACAAAGCTCCATATTTCTTGCCTACCGATGCCAGTACATCCACACCTCCAGAAGAACCAATCACATAATTCTCTATATTTCCGTCATAATCCAAGACTTGCACCTCACTGGTATTTTTGGCATAGTTTAGTCCCAAATCCCATTTGAATTTTTTTAGCTCAAGAGGCACTATATTCAACTGTATCTCTAAGCCCTTGTTATTTATTTTTCCTGCATTCAGCACCTGCGATGTGTAGCCACTGGCAGCCGATGTTTTAATTTCCAATATCTGGTCAATGCTGTTTGTATTGTAGAAAGCCACATCCAGATGTATTTTTCTTTTCAGCAAACTAAGTTCTCCACCAAATTCAGTAGAGCGGGTAATCTCGGGTCGCAAATCGGAGTTCAGTTTTTTCTGCGACGAGGTTTGAATAGGGTTTCCGCTGAATGCCGTTTGCGAATTATACACCGAAGCCAATTGGTATGGCTCGGCATCGTTGCCTACCTCAGACCAACCTCCACGCACCTTCAAAAAGTCGAGAACATTGCTGTTGATCTTCAGCGCATCGCTCACAACAAGACTGGCATTTACTGAAGGGTAAAAATAAGATCTATTGCTGGTAGGCAATGTCGAAGACCAGTCATTGCGGGCCGTGAGGTTGAGGTAGGCAAAATTTTTGTATGCCAACTGGGCGGAGGCATAAGCACCAAAAACCTTCAGTTTGGACAAATAATTGGACGAGGTGAGTGGATCTCGTGAGTTTGTTAGTGTATAAAGATCGGGAACGGCCAAACGCGGAGCCTTTTGGTAATTGTTTTCGTAACTCCGATTTCTTACATTGAAACCTCCCAAGGCATCTATCCTAAAATCCTTATTTAACTGTTTTGTATAACGTAAAATGGACTCTGTATTATTCTCAAAAACGGTATATGCGTCTTCTGCATAAGAACCAAATGGAGTGCCGTTGGTTCCGTATTTTATTCTGTATTTTCTACGGTCGTTATAATAATCAGTTCCTACAATCAACTTAAAATCAAGCCCTTCTAATATTTTTATATCCAAGTGAACATCTCCTATCAAGCGATTTCTTTTTTGTGTCACTGTGTTGTAATAGGTATTCCAATAGGGATTGCTATAATAGCTATTATTCCAATTGACATCCCTCTCGTTTTTTAATTCGTAGGTATCTACCTGACGACCAAACCATAGAAATTGCAACATCACACCAGCTGCACGACCTCCTGATGGACCTCCAGGCAGATTTGGCGCATCTGTAAGTATATAATTTGCATTTGTACCAACTTTGATATTTGGGTTTATTTGGTAATTGGTACTTATGGTAAAGTTTGTTTTATTTATTTCTGTGTTGGGCACTGTACCTTGCTGTTTCTGGTTGTTGATACCCAGGCGAAAATCGTACTTAGTATCAGCACCTGCAATAGAGATTGCATTATCGTAGGTGACCCCTGTTTTGAAAAAATCATTTACATTATTGGCATGAGCAACAAAGGGCACAGGCTCCCCATTGGAGTGAAACTGAGGAATCAGACGTCCATCCATTTTTGGACCCCAACTTTCGTCTACTCCATCATTGATGCCGCCGCCTTTTCCATCTACATAACTGAACAATCCATTGGCTCCTTGTCCAAATTCGTTCTGAAACTTAGGGAGTGTCGTTACTTTCGCAAAACTAATTCCCGAACTCACTGATATGCCCAAGCCCTTCTGTCCCTTTCCTGATTTGCTTGTAATCAATATTACGCCATGTGCTGCACGAGAGCCATACAAAGCCGCGGCATTGGGACCTTTCAATACACTTATGGATTCTATATCCTCAGGATTAAGATCGGCAATGGCATTTCTAAAATCCCGCGTTGCTCCTCCCGAATTTAACTGGGAATTATCGACTGGTACACCGTTAACAATAAACAAGGCCTGATTGTTTCCTGCAATTGATGTTTCGCCCCTAATAACAATACGCGAAGAACCCATATCTCCCTGGGAATTGGTTGTGCGAACACCAGCAATTTTTCCCGACAAAGAGTTAATCAAATTTGTTTCGCCATTGCGGCTCAAATCGTCGCCCTTAACTTCCTGGGTGGAATAGCCCAAAGATTTTTTTTTGCGAGATATACCAAAGGCGGTAACTACTACCTCGTTGAGCTCTTTCACATCTTCATCCAAACTTATCTTAAGAGGCTTTCTGGAGTCGTCCACAAGGACTTCCTTACTCACAAAGCCAAGAAAATCGAAGACGAGGGTTACTGGTAAATCCTGCTCCACTGGAAGTGAAAACTTACCGTTGATGTCACTTATGGCAACTGTCTTATCGGCTGTCTTGAGTCTAACACTTGCCCCTGGAATAAAAACATTTTGTTGATCATATATTTGCCCCTCAATCACATGGTAGGCATATGACGATTTTTTATTACTCTGAGCGTTTGCTAATACATAGGGGCTAGTATAAAATAATACTACTATTGATATTTTTAATAAGTTTATTATTCTTTTCATTTTTTTATTTTTTTTATTTACTAAAGCTTATTTTATTTTCCTAAAATAAGGCATGAGGTATACTGTCCAAAACCAAACACAGGTTTTAGAGTACCAAAAAAAATCATTCTTGGCTCAATTAAATTATAAATAATGAGAAACTAAGTGGATCTTTAAGTTTTCAAAATGAAACGTAAACCCAAATAGCAAATCTTAAATTTGCGGAAATATTGTCGTTGAATAATTGAGATTTGCAATCGCCCCCAGTGTAATTGCAAGAAGAAGTTTTCTTGGGAGCTTCAGAAGTACTGAAGAATTATTGTTATTGCATCTGGCGATGCATACAACACATACACATACAGCAAGCAAGAAGCATGGAGATGCTACTTTTTAGGGCTGAATTGATATGTAATGCTTGTATCATATAGCAACAAAGGTAATGCTTTTTTTAAATCTGCAAGCTTATTTTT
The DNA here is from genome assembly GCA_003851245.1 of Bacteroidales bacterium. Lineage (GTDB taxonomy): Bacteria > Bacteroidota > Bacteroidia > Bacteroidales > Azobacteroidaceae > BHEP01. The sequence continues at coordinate 14,166 of BHEP01000057.1, forward strand.
TAAAAAACAATGAAAAAACAGTAAAAAAAGCTTGCAGACTAGGCTGCACAGCCACCGCTAGCTTGTTATAAGAATTTTCATCACTTGATGAGTGCCCTGTTCAAGCAGAAGTGTTTGCGCGAATACCGACTTTTAATAAGCATTACATGGTGGCGGTGAATGGCTCAGGAATTATTATACACTACTGCAAATAGCTCATGCCATCAATCAGTTTATCGAAAAAGGAAACCTGGCAGTGGGGTTTCTAAAGTGGCATTCAAAAGAAACATTACTAAATATTTGGGTGAATCTAATAGATTACATGCTATGCGGGGGTGGCTATACAGCGAAGATAGTGCCTAATCCTAACCCCGCATAATATAATAAGAAAAACTAGGGTGTGAAAACCATAGAGAAGAAGAAACACTAATCTTGCTTACGAGTATAAATATTTGTTTGTACATTCTATGCTTGCAGGTGTTACTTGTGCATTATACTTCCCTATAATTATTACTCTAGCAATTACTCTTTTGGCAATTGCAACTTTATTGGGTTCTCCACATATTCTGCAAATACAGCTTCCCCATTTTTAGTTCCCTTTTGGTAGAAAAGGTTGAATTTTACCTTACCATCTTTTTTAAATTCTCTCACCAAATCGCTCACGTCAAAGGCTGCATACACGCTATAGTCTCCCTTGGAGCCTTCCTTTCCAGGAATTGTTTTTTGGGATCCTAGATAAACGCTAGGATTACCATCCTTATCTAAGGAATCTCTTTTACAAACCATATAATATTTATTTACCTGATCCTGCTTTTCTTTTGTCTGCGAGATGTCGAAATATAGAAGATTGTTTTCAGGCAAAAATCCTGTTTTATCGCTATCTATGATGGCTAAAATGGGAGCAATAGATTTGATGGAATCGTTGTAGGAATCCATTTCTTGATAGTTAGATAATCTATATTTGTCAATTTGCGACCATCCCCTGAGACTCACTGTATAGTTTTTTGCTCCTACCGGCTGATTGTCATAATCGAGATACAAGTAAAAAAATCCATACTTACCCACATCTTCAAATTTAAGCTCTGGAGAGCTGTACACATCCCCATTGAAGGCTTCGATAGTCATTGAGGTATACGGGTAGTCGGAGGCTACGTAACCTAGGGTTTCGAAATTAGTGGAATTGCCCTTATCATCCAGACAGCTAGAAAATGCCATAATCATGGCTACTGAGGCAATAAAAAACTTACACTTACTTGTTTTCATAAATTTACTTGCGTGACTAGTGATTACTCTAATTTTTAATTTTTTTTCCATTGTAGAATTGTTTTACTTGATTTATATATATTATTAACATACTCTAATAAATGCAAAAAGACATGAAGCGTTGCATGTTTGTCAATAATAAAAGCAAATAAGTTTCTACAAAGATAGGGATTTTTTTCAAAGAAACCCCTTCCAAACACAAAAAAGTCCGCATCTGATTTTCATCAAATACGGACTTCTTAAAAAATGGCGGCTACCTACTCTCCCACATAAATGCAGTACCATCGGCGCAATTGGGCTTAACTTCTCTGTTCGGAATGGG
>BHEP01000058.1 GCA_003851245.1 Bacteroidales bacterium
TTAATTAACAACCCAAAGGTAATTAAAAAAAACAAACGTCAAAATAAATACAACAAAATTATTTATGTAAAATCTGCGGAAAACAATTCTTTTAGAGGCAACATCTTGATAGTCAATGATTAATGAATGATTAATGGATGATTATATTTTGGGTAAACTATCATACATTTTGTCGATTAAGCCTCATTCAAAATTCAGTTGCAGTTGCAAGTTGAATTAAGCCTTCACCACCACAGCTGTTCTTCCTTTTCATACGTAAAGATTAGCAAGCGACAAATCGGCCATGTCTCGATAAAATGAATCCATCGAAAACAAGATTTTTACTGCCATCTTGAGAGAATTAATTTTATTCGATTTCGAAAAACGAGAATCGCTTATATTAATATCGTAAGCACCCAAAGCTGTAAGAGATTTCGTTTTTTGGGGATAATTGAGTGGGAAATATTGCGCAATCAAGGCTCCCATCGATACCCCTACCAAATGAGCGCTTTCGAAATTTTCTTCTTTCATTATTTCGGCAATATGAAATGCTGATCTGTCAATTTTCACACTTGCATCTTCCACTTGCGACTGTCCATGCCCTACCAAATCGATGCAGATTACGCAATAATCTTTCGTAAATGCCTCAATCTGATGATAAAAACATTGGTGATCTCCGAATGCAGGATGAACTAAAATGATAAGCTCCTTAGACGTATCGCCATAGATGTAATAAAACACCGACTGATCCCCATCTTGTATACTTTTCACCACACAGCTTTCATCTATTGCATCATCCATATACGAGTTATTTGATTTGGCCTGTACATATAAAAGACACTAAATCGCAGACACAGACAATAGTCCTACTATCACGATCTTTATACATTTTCCTGATTTATTTCTCATTTGATAAAATTATTGTATGATACTCCCCATTTACTTAACCTATTACAATTTTCTTAGAAACAATATCTTTTGCATTTATCATTCTCGCAATTAAGTTGTCCAGTTATTGAGGAGTATTACAATAGCCTCTGTTTCTATTCCAATGCCTTATCTATCATTGAAAAAATCTCCTCAGAGGAAGGTCGTGGAGCATTGTTCATAATCAGTGCTCCATCCTTACCTACAAGCACAAAGTGGGGAATACCCTTTACCTTGTAGTCTTCTCTAAATTTCTTAGTCTCTTCGCCCACTATGAGTTGCACTCCAGGCAAGTTTTCTTTTTTTACATAGTCTTTCCATTTTTGCTCGTCTTTGGCAACATCTACCGAAATGGCAATAAATTCAATGTTTTTGCCATGGTATTTTTTTTCCAATTCTTTCATATATGGAATTTCTTTCTTGCAAGGACCGCACCATGTGGCCCATACATCGACATAAACTACCTTTCCAACAAAATCGGAGAGAGAAACATCCTTACCTTCCATATCTTTGAAAGTGAAATCTGCGGCTTTTTCCCCTACTATATTTGCCAAGGCCGAGGACAATTTGCCCACCCTATCTTTCTGTGTAGGATCAATTAAATAGGAGCTATATTTGGGCAAGAAGGTTTCAAAACCTACGCTAGATTTTATACTTGCAGCTTCCTTTGTCACCATTTCACCTTGGGTTAGCGGATCAGCAATAACAGATAGCCGGCTGTCCAAGGATGGCATTTTGATAACAGGCTTAGAATCCTCATCTCCTGATGCATTTTTTGCGAAAAGCATGTTCACATATTCACACATGCTAAGCAATTGCATTCCCATAGGATAATTCATAAAAATAGATGTTTTGCCCTCCTCGCGAAGATCCATTTCCCTATAATAATCGGGATAATCATCGCCCTGAGGGTGTGTAGAGCGCATGCTCATAATTAGGCTGAAGGAATAATAGTAAACGTCAGACCTGCGCTTGAGGGCAAAAGCCTCATTAAACACCTTGTTGGAAGTTTCAGCCTTGAAAGACTCTATTTCAGGGAGTTTATCTTCTAAGACAGGAAAATAGTTGACATAAGTATTATTCGTCCTATAAAGAGACATTACCTCCAGGGGAAGTATCAAATCATGCCATTTTTCTAAGGCCTTGTTTTCTTCCGTGTTTTTTCCTGCCAAGGTAAATGAACTATCATTTATCTGAATATTTAATATATCACCAGGCTTGAAGTAAAACATGTATTTGTGCAACATACTAGGCATCAGATCCAAACCAATAACATAGAAAGCTTCTTTTTCGGGCTTGAAGGCAAAGCTAAAATTCTTTTTCTTATCTATCGCCGAACTAGCTATCTTGTGCATATCGCCCAGCGTAATCTCATAGAGCGTTACATCGCCAGCATAGCCAGCCCGAGTAAAAGTACCATCAATTATGCTTAGCGCATTGCCTGCTGCATATTTTTGAGAAAAAGCAGAGGAAAACACATTTAGAGATATAAGAACACTCAAAAAGAGCCATGTTAATTTATTCATTATTTGTAGTTTGTTATTTGTTGATTATTGTTTGCAGCTTATTATTTGTTACCCAGTGTTTGTAGCTTATTGTTTCTATTATTTATTCCTTACAAGGCGCATTTTAAGGAGGTATAAAAACTGTATTTTATTTGCGCGGAGAAAATAAAATCTCTTGATTTAGCAAATTCAATGTCAAATTATATTGATTGAGCAGCAATATGCCTATAGAACCGTCGGGTCTTTCGCTTTCTGCATTCTTACTGCTAGAAGAGGCTTGCAGAGTGATTGGGAGATCCGAAAAATAGATTTTTTTAGCAATGCTAAATTGTTTGCATTTGCCCCTAAATACGGGAGTGCTATGTCCCAAACTCACTGTAGAAGCTTGCTCCAGAGGCACAAAACCTGTGAGCAGAAGCCTGTTTTTGCGCACATACGATTCAAAGCCTATAAAATGATAGTTGGCTCCTGTGTCGAATACGTAATTTCCCAAAACTTCCTTTTTACCTACCACATTGATGCTTCCTGGCAAGATTACCACTCCATGGGGTGTAGTTACATCAATTATTTCGCCCGCTTCTTGGTATTCATAATTGCCAAAATTATATAAAGACATCGTTTGTGTGTCGAAATCTATTTTGGTAATATAGCGCATTGCCAAGGCTATACCTATGATTCCATCAACAGCCTTATCGCCCATTGTTGGAAAAATAGCCATACTCATATTCTCTAGTTTGAAGTCGCCAATATGTACGGTATTCTCACGAGAAATAGATACCTGAGAAGACCCTCCCACAACCTTGGCTTCTTGTTGGCTGCCACCTACAATACCAATAGAATCGGCCAAGGCCCTACTTATTGCCATTCCATCGGCACCACTATCGAAGAGAAATTTCAGAATGCGGTCGCTATTGTTGAGCCTTATATCAAAGACAATAGAATTATTTAAAATATGAAAGGGCAACTCTGCTACCAAGGATGATTCCTGATAACGAAATCTGCCATAAAGAGCGTCGAAATAATCTATGTGGTGAATTTTGTAGGCACTATCCAATACTATTATACCCTCTGTTTCTTGTCCATCGCCTGAGAAAACTACCTCTAAGTCGGCAAAATATTTCGTAGATTTGCTAGGACTAGCAGATTTCAACAACAAATTGTTTTTTGTCTCATCATCGCTAAGAATAAAATTCAACATCCTTGTCGACGATGGGTAAGAAAAGGTAGACACACTAAAATTAGGAGCTAGAAAATCCTGTAGACAGGAGCCTTCTTGCTCCTGTAAAGCCTGATTTATTTTTGATACTACCTGGTTTATTTTTGCTTGATCAAAGTCCTTGTCACTATTTAGGGCATGAGCTAAGGACACGAAACCGACTAGGCAAATAAGAGTGAAAAAATATTTCATTATAAGGCTTTTTCTATCATTAATAATATTTCGGGAGACGATGGTCGTGGCGCATTATTCATAATCAATTGACCATCCTTGCCTATAAGAACAAAGTGAGGGATTCCTGCCACCTTGTAATCCGATTTGAATTTATCGGACTTCTCGCCCGCAAAAAGCTGTATTCCTTTTAAGCTTTCTTTGGCAATAAAATTTCTCCACTTCTGATTGTCTCTAACTGCATCTACCGAAACTGAGACAAATTGAATATCCTTGCCATGATATTTTTTTTCCAGATCCCTCATATACGGAATTTGCTGTATGCAAGGAGCACACCAAGTGGCCCAAATATCTATATAAACGAGCTTTCCACGCAGGCTAGCAAGGGAAATGTTTTTACCATCTATATCCACAAAATCAAAATCTGCAGCCTTCTCTACTACCTCACTCGTCAAGGCCTGTAGACTCTTGTTGGCACGAAGTTTTTGTCTAGGATGTATAAGAAATCTTTCGTATTTAGATAAGAAATCTTCAAAGCCATCTTTCGATTTAAGATATTGCGATGCCCTCACTACAAGTTCGCCTTGTGTAAGGGGGTCTGCAATCTTATTGAGTTTTATGTCCAAGGAAGCAATGGGATCGCCCATCATTTTTTTTTCCTCAGCAGTCAGATTCTCTGTTTCCAATAGCATTGCCACATACTCACACATATTGAGCATGACCATTCCCTGGGGATAATCCATAAATATAGAAGTTTTACCCATCTCTTGAATGTCTATTTTTCTATAAAAATCAGGGAAATCTTCCTTCTGAGGATACGAGCGGCGGGGACTCATTATCAGATTGACCGAAAAATAAGTGAGATCAGCCTTTCGCTTGAGGTCGAACGCCTTATTAAAAGCCTCGTTTGAAGTAGTAGACTCGAAAGCCTCTATTTTAGGAAGCGTGCTTTCTAAAACTGGAAAATAATCGGCATGAGTAGCCGAGCTTTGATAAATTGACATAAGTTGCAAGGGGAGTATCAGCTCGTGCCATTGCTCCAAGGCCTTGTTTTCTGCAGTATTCTTACCAATCAAGACAAAAGAAGAAGCATCCATCTCTACATTCAAGCCATCGCCAGGCTTAAAATAAAACATGTATCTGCCCCTAAGGCCCATTCCATCAAGACCCAGCATATAAAAGGCCTCCTTGGGAGGTGCAAAAGAAAAACGGAACTGTCCCTGCGCATCAATCTTGGAACTGTCTATTTTAGTTGCTACCCCCAGGGCTATTTCATACAGAAATATTGAACTGCTTGAACTAGCAGTCTTCAAAACACCCTCTACAATAGATATGCAATCTTTATCTACAGCCTTCTGAGAAAAAATACTTGTAGATAAAAAAAAGCTAAGCCATAAAAAAAGCCATTTGTTTATTCTATTTTTCAATATTTTATTTGTTGTTTTTAAAATCTATTTATAAACTTACTCCTTAAATATATTAAATACCATACTCAATGCCATTATTACCATACTGCAAAGTGATTAAACAAAACGAAGCATAGGTTCAGGAATAATTAATTAGAAGCCTTAAAATCTACGTTTACAATTTTTCCAAATCCTCCCCACTTGGCTGTTGCACCTGCAATTACCGAAGGCTCTAAGCCCCCATTTATCATATCCTCTACATTAAACACCTCAAGGGTACCATTGGATCCATCGGGCAGATTTTCATCAATAGTACATATCATAAGGTAGTTTTGAGACCAAACAGGACCTTGAGAGGTGCCCATAGATTTTCCCATAGGTTTTATCAAGCTTATTTTACTCCCTGGGGCTGCCTTATAGACTTCTTTGGCGCTGCTGGCGAGACCTATATTATATTGATATACCTTTGTCTTATCCTCAGATAGATAATACAAAAAAGTGCCCAGATATGGATCTATGGCAAAATCAGTGGCTTTTTCAATTTCGGGTCCATTAATTTTTCCAAACAAATCTTGTTCGCCGGTGTCTAAGTCAAATATAGCCAGCGTTTTCTCATGGTTTGGAATAGAATCCAAGACAGCAAAAGCTCGAGAATTAGCTACGCCGCCGATAGTTCGAACAACAGCCCTGCTAAACACCAGGTTGTGATTCATATTTAGATAAGGAAATAGCACGTTGTCCCTGTTTTCAGAATATTTCTGACAGTTTAAACTTCCTTGTCGGTGCTGATAGAAAGACCGAGTCTCAGTATCAAAAATAGCTCCATGAGAACCCAAGGCAATCCACTTAGAAAATTTAAATAACTCTCCTGTAGCACCCAGCTTATTTATTGGCAAGGTATAATTCCACAAAACCGAATAAGCTGGCGTTAGGCATGAATAGTAAAGATTGTCATCGGCAAATAGATAAAGCATGCCAGAACCTACGCTTGGTACAACAATACCATCAAAAGAAATATTCGCTGGAGAAGCAGGAAACCAAAGCTGGGAATTAAATCGCTCATCGGAATTGTCAAAGGTGATGGGATCAAAAACTTCTGGCGCTGACTTGGAAAATAAGAATATATTTGTGGCATATCCAGGAATAATACCAGCATTGGGGCCTGTTGTATGCCGAAATATCTCTATCTGTAAGGGCTTATAAATAGTAGGTAAATCAAGACCTATACGTGAAGGAAGATCATAGATTGGATAAAATTGATCCTGACCAAAACTCACAAAATCTAATCTTCCCTCTTCGTTTATTTCGCTAAGCACCATAAAGCCAGCATTCAAATCGCTCCTAATAGCTATTGCAAATTTATAGGAAGTATACTTTATTCCCTTAGCAGCAGTGACACGATAGTATACAGTGTTTTCTCCCAAGCCAAGGCCTTCCAGAGATGTTAAATTGCGCTCTGTAGAAAAAACCTCGTAATCAAAGAGTGCAACAAAGTCAGATGCTGGTACAAGTCTCAACCATTCGTATGAGAAACCTTCCTCATTGTCGCCTATCCTCTCCACTATTATGGGGATAATACTTATTGAATCATCTGCCCGCCTTTCATATCGATTGTCAATGCCAACAATATATAAGGAGTTCATCTCTTGATAATCATAATTCCCTATGTCCTTGGAGCAGGATGAGAATAATATTGTAAAAAAACTTATGTAAGTAAAAAAAATCTTATACATTATATTAAAATATTTTAAGTTTGTGACTTAATTATAATTTGTTTTTGACATTTAGGGCATGGATCCCATAGGACCTGATGTCAACTCATTTTCATTCTCATCATAGACAGTCTGTCCTATCGATTTTTGATAGCTTAGATAGTTGTGTAATACCTTAGACATATAAATAACATTCCCAGCAACAAATCGACCTCCAGCGCCCATATCAGGATTCTCAAATTCCGACATTTCCATACTAAACAAAAAGCACAATACTTGCACCTTCTTTAAGGAAGGCTCTCCTAAGGTAGCTAAAGCCATAGCTCCAGTTACTGGACTTGTCCAAAACCCTGGAGTTTTGTAAAAATCGGATACCAGGAGCGTATAATTTAAGGTGGAAACCAAAGAATCACTCTTGCTAGATTCTTTTACGTAAGGCATATCTACATTGAAAGTTTCGTTTCTTCTCAATTGCAATTTAAGCACCAAGGTAGTATCCTTCATCGACGGTGTACGGTAAAGCCTTACCCTAATAGAATCGGAGGCTTTATTTGCAGGGATTACAAAAGGCTGATTGACAAAATCATAATCAACACCTTCTCGCAAGCTGGAACTGGGGTCTACATATACATCGTATTCCCTATCAATGGGGGCAAGCCTGCCCGCTACATTCACTCTAATATACACTACAGTATCTTGAACCACTTCTAAGGCAAAAAGAAAATCTCCAGTGTTTTTATATGCCTCAGCATCAGTATTATTAGGAAGAATATACGGCCTAAGATCAAAAAAGACGCTGTCGGTTTCTTCAAATATAAGCAGCTTTTCTTCGGTGCACGAAAATATAGCTATACACGAAAATAATATTACAAGTATTTTTTTCATTGTTTTTGAATTGTTTTGAATTGTTTTTGAATTTTAATTTTCTATCTCGGCATCAGGAATTGGGAATATATAATTCTCTTGTGTCATTGGAATGTATCCATTATCCGAATTTCCATCTATTATCTGACTAAAATTCTTTCTTTTGTAGTAATAAAAAAGCTGCCCCTCGCCAAAAAACTCTCGCTGATACTCTTTAGTTATAAGGCCTTCTATCTCTTGGTCCGTATCGGGCAGTCCTCTGGCAGTATAGATAGTATTTATAGGATCCAAAGACTTGGAATACTCGGCTTTTATGTAATAAAGTTCGCTTATCCTCATCAAGGGCTGTAGAAATTTGAAACTTACGGTATCGGTAGTAAGGTTAGCAAACTTATTGCTTATTCTTAGCTTAGTCTCACTGTTTGGATCCACACCATCGCCAGAATATCTGTAAGAAACCCAATTCTTTGCCCTATAGTCGGGGTATATATCAAAATCTGAGCTAATATCGAAAATCGTTTTTAATATCTCTTCTCTCACAACAAGAGCGTCATCAGATTTTTTAGACTGAACAAAGAAGTCTTCATTAATTTTTTTAAAATCCTTGTTTTCTATACCAAATATTATTTCTGTGGAAAATCTTTTGTCGGGATTCCTAGAGTCTGTAATACTTGCTGGGGAAGTAAATGGAAAAATAGCTTCTGTGGCACTTATTATCTGATCAGCTATCACGGCGGCTTCTTGTGGATTTCCGAAATATAGTTGCATCCTAGATTTCAACATTAGGCTGGCATAGTAGTTGAAACGGTGATTGCGGTAGCGATAAAAATCTTCCAAGGGATTGTTCATTCCGTAGCTCATTGTTCCCTCGGTGATGATGGGGTCATTTTTTAAGAGTTCTATGGATTTATCAATATCAAGGATCAAAAATTGAGCTACCTCACTAGCCTTCAAGCGAGGGCGCTTATAGGCTTCCGAAGAGGTGTAATAGGGAATTGCCAAGCCCTCGGGATTGGCGGCATATACTGGGCCGAAAAGCCTAAAGAGGTCGAAATGCAAGAAGGCTCTTAGACCATAAGCTTCTCCTAGTAGTATATCCTTCTTATGCTGGGGCAATAGTGTAGACTTCTCCATATTTTCAATGAAAAGGTTGGTGTTTAATATCGTACTATAAAGATTTTTCCATAAATTGGCTATAAGCGGCTTTGTTGTTTCTAGCTTGTTATAATCGTATTTTGCAAGATACAATTCAACTCTTTTATCAGACATTTTAGCCGTCTCATAGCGCTGAGCCATCACTTCTATTGAAGATACGGTCAATTGATTGCCATACAAATTGACTTCCGCCATTTTCATGTATATGCCATTCAGTGCGGCATTGATACCTGGCTCTGAGGAGAAGAGGCGCTGCTCCAGAATTTTGTCGGAGGGCTCTACATTGAGCCAATCGTTGCAAGAAGAGAAAATGCCCATCACTAGTCCCAGTGCAAGCCCTAATATAGGCAATCTGTATATAAAATATTTTATCTTTTTCATATCTGTTTTTTTAAAGTGTGGCTCTCATGCTAAATGATACTGTTCGCGCATAGGGATAATCTATGCCTCTCTCTACTTTTGAAGTGCTTATACGCAATATATCGTTGGTATAAATGCTAAATCTAAGTCCTTGTAATTTTGTTTTTATCACCCAGTTTTGATCCGACAAGTCCCAAGATATATTGGCAGATTCCCAGGATAAATAGTTGTTTTTTTGAATAAAACGAGATGATATAGGAGTAGTGGAAGTCATACTTATAGCCTTGTATTCCGAAACATCTCCAGGATTTTGCCACCTGTCATACAATGCTCTTTTATCCTGATTGTATGCCAAACCTTCCACATTGATATTTTCTATTTTATTATATAAGGCTGTGTTTAATATTTTTCCTCCCAGGCTATATCTAAAATTTAAGGAGGTGGAGAAGTTTTTCCATGTAAAACTAGTTCCTAAAATACCCTCCATGTCGGGACGCAAATTCCCTATACGCACCCTATCATCTATGTTCCAATTGAAGGTTTGAACTCCGTCTTTTGTTAAAAAGACCTCCTTTCCTGTAGCTGGATCTATACCCACAGATCTTACAGCCCATAAGTCATTGGGGCTATATCCATCGGTATAGCGTTCTAAGTTTTTATTTTCGTTCGTTTTTTCTGCTATCTCCTGGTTCAAGCTAGAGAGGGCATCACCAAAACCTCCATAGGTGCTTTTGTTATGTGCGCCCGAAGCCCTTAGGGTCCATATAATGCGCTCTGCCCTATTGTAGATAGGTGAAAATGCTATCATAACCTCTGCTCCCTTGGTTTCTAAATAACCAAGGCTAGTAGGATAATCGGTAATTCCTGTAGAAGGAGCCAAGGATAGTGTTATGATGGATGGATCTGTTTTTTTTGTGTACACATCAAAAACAAGGGTCAATCTATTTTTCATAAAGGCCATATCTGTTCCTATTGCCAGCTGTTTGCTTTGCTGCCACTTAAGATATTGATTGCCCAATTGTGTGAGATGCTGGCCAATGCCAAACAAGGTGCCTCCAGTATAGTAGCCATAGATATTGGACGAGAGAGCGCCTCCTACATTTTGATTTCCTGTGGTGCCATAACTACCTCTCACCTTTAGATTATTGACAATATCTTTGTTCATAAACGCCTCCTCATGTATATTCCATCCTGTGCCTAGAGACCAAAAAGTATTAAACTTCTCCTTGCTTCCAAAGGTAGTAGAACCATCCAAGCGGTAGGTAGCATCAAACAAATATTTCTGATTGTAGGAATAATTAAGGGAATAAAGAATATTAGCAGACCTATTTTTGCTAGTAGCATATCCAGGTCTGCCTGTTGTGGGGTATCCATAAGAAAATGAGGGGCTTCCGTTGGTACCATAGGGAAAACCAACCACAGAGAGGGAAATATTTTCAGCCTGATTTTCGGCTATCTCTCCGCGCATATTTGTATATATTTGGTGCTGCCCAATAAGCTTGGCATACGAAAGCATCATATTGGCGCTATAAGAGGAATTTGTTATATCAGCATTTGAATAACTGCCTTTTTCGTAAATGTTTGAGTTGTCGAATTTAGTATTTTCTGGTGCAATAAAATCTACTGTTTTTGAAAAACCTTTTTTCAATCCCAATCCTCCAGAAAGACGCAGGTCTGCTGAAAAACGATAGTCGAATTGCAAATTATTGACAACATTAAAATCTTCACTGCCGCTACTGGAGTTTAATAGAGCATTGTAGAGGGGATTATATACATCGTTGTAGATGCTATAAATCGATTCTCTACGTTCTAGGTATTTGGCAACTTCTCCATATTCGTTGTGTTTGGTATAATAGGGATTGGTATTTGCCCAGGTAGAAAACTCTCCATAAGGGCTGTTTTGAGAGTTCACCCCATTTATTGTCAGACTGTTTGTTATATTCAATTTATCTTTTCTATAAGTCAAATTCACATTGCCTCCCCATGATTCACGAAGACTGCCCTTCATTACGGCATCATTGTTTCGGTAGGAAACGCCAACATCAAAAAGAATAGATTCAGTTCCTCCCGACACATTTAGAGAGTGTGCATTATTAAAGCCTGTTTTTACTGGCTCTTTCAACCAATAGGTATCTACACCTCTTTCAACTTGGTATAATTTATAGTAATAAAGCTGGTCTAATTCTGCCTGGTTGGTGTTAGATGTCCAGTTTTTATAGTCGTATCTTCCCGAAAGTCGCTCAAACTCCAACTTCTCTGCCGAGTTCATCATATTGTAGCTCGACAAGTCGGGGATGTTTAAGGAAAGATCCGCATTGTAGCTCACTCTCACTGTTCCCTCCTTGGGCTTTATTGTCTCCACTACCACCACTCCATTGGATGCCTTAGAGCCATAAATGGCGGTGGATCCAGCATCCTTTAATATCGTAATTGAGGCTATGCGGTTGATGTCTAGATCGCTAATTATCTGCAGGGTAGTTTCAAAACCATCGAGTATGAATAAGGGCTGGTTGGGATCTACGCTAAACCCATCTTTTATGGAAGATATATTGACTCCCGATTGTCCACGAACCTCAAATTTCCCCATGGTATTGGGGTCGGAACCCATCATGGAATTATCTACCATCACAAACGAAGGATCTAGGCTACGAAGGCTTTGTAGTACATTCTGGTTGCCAATACTTTTCAATTCTTCACCTGTAACCATGGCGGTAGCTCCCGTAAATGTAGCCTTGCTACGCGTGCCCGCTATACCTGTCACCACTACCTGCTGCAGACTACTTGCCTGATCTTTTAGCTTGACCGTATATTGAAGTTTATTGGGTTCTACATGCACTTCCTGCTGCTCCATTCCTATAAAAGAAACTATAAGCGTATGCTTACCAGAAGGTAGGGATAGCACAAATTCACCATTGGTATTTGTAACTGTTCCCACCTTATTGTTGGATTTCAAATAAACACCCGCTCCAGGTAGGCTTTCTCCTGTTTCGTCAAAAACTATGCCTTTAATATTTATGGAAGTCTGTGCTGAGGCAGAAGACGCTAGCCCAAAAATTAAAAAAAATGCCGCAAATAAATGTATCGGTATTTTAAAATACCGATCTCTTAAAAAGTTTTTCAAGTGATTTTTTGTTCGTTTCATTTTATTTTATTCTTATCTTTTTGATTAAAGTAACCACAAACATAGTCAATAATTTTGAAAACAAAGCATAGTATAACAAAATTTAACACAAATACGGCTCTAGTAAACAGCCCTAAATTGGCTCTAACATCCTCTATTAAAGTTATATTTAACTCTATAAATTTTATTTAAAAAGATTATATCTTTAAGATTTTTATACGTGTCGTTCTTCAATACTATCTGAGTAGCATAATCACTGATATTCGCTGCATACATAAAAGAAACGAATTTTATTACAATTAATAATCCATAATTCATAATTTAGCAGTACTTTTACAACTTAAAATAACAAAGACAACACGAATGATGGAAGGTTTTAACATTGGTAAGCTGCGTATTCCAATGCCAATAGTGCAGGGAGGAATGGGTATAGGAGTTTCCTTATCGGGCTTAGCAGCAGCAGTTGCCAACGAAGGAGGAGTGGGTGTAATTTCTTGTGCTGGACTAGGAGTTCTCTACAGCAAAATAAAAAAAGATTATGTACAAGCCTGCATAGAGGGGCTAAAGACTGAGATTAGTAAGGCTAGAGCCAAAACCAAAGGAGTGATTGGCGTGAATATAATGTGCGTACTAACCAATTTTGAAGATATGGTAAGGGTAAGCATAGAGGAAAAAATTGACGTTATTTTTTCGGGTGCTGGCCTACCTCTGGACTTACCCAAATACCTCAAAGAAGATAGTGTCACAAAATTGGTCCCTATTGTTTCCTCAGCCAGAGCTGCCAAATTGATTTGTCAGAAATGGAAATCCATCTACAACTATCTCCCTGATGCAATTGTTCTTGAAGGACCTAAGGCAGGTGGTCACCTGGGGTTTAAAGCGAAAGAGCTTGAAGACGAAAGATTTTCTTTAGAAGAATTGACCCCTCAGGTATTGAAAGAAATCAAGGTGTTTGAAGAAGAATACAATCAAAAAATACCCCTCATTGTAGGCGGAGGTATATATACGGGTGCGGACATTTATAATTTCCTAAAATTAGGAGCTACAGGAGTTCAGATGGGTAGTAGATTTGTTACTACCGACGAATGTGATGCCTCGCAAGTTTTCAAACAGACTTATCTTGATGCCACCATTACCGATATGGAAATTATCCAAAGTCCTGTAGGCATGCCTGGACGTGCAATTAAAAATGCCTTCTTAGATAAGGTAAAAGAGGGACTAAAAAAACCAGTAGTATGCCCATACCATTGTTTGCGAACTTGCGAAATGGAAAAGACTCCCTACTGTATTGTTGCAGCTCTTTACAATGCGTATAGAGGCAATATGAACTCAGGATACGCTTTTGCTGGTAGCAATGCCTATCTAGCAACAAAAATAACTAGCGTAAAACAAACTTTCTTGGATCTTAAGGAAGAATACCAAAATAAGCTTGACTCCTTGAGTGTAGTAAGCGTATAGACTAGATATAATATATACCATCATATATTTTTAAGACTGATTCCCAAACTTCATTACTTTAATCCAGGACATGAGGCAGCTATATTAAACGCCTCGCCTTTTTATACTCCTCCATCCAATCAGGTAATCATGCAGCATGATTTGGCATTTTTACCTGCTTGGTATGGATCGGGTTCAGATTTTGTATTCCTTGAAGAAGACCTAAGCCCCGAGTTTATCCTCTCCATTCAAGAGCTACAAGCTAATATAGGCAGGGCAATCACAAAAGAAACACTTGGCAGCAAAGATAAGGAACTTAGCCTCTGGGGGATTTCCCAACAAGCAATCAAATACTTTGAAAGAATAAGCCTAAGGTACAATTCTTCTATTGCCATTCCTCAATGGAAAGAGATATACCGACTGTGGTGTAGTCGCCAAACTTCAACTCTGTGCCTGAATTACTTGATAGAACAAATACCCGAAATCGAAACTAATATAAGACCTAGTTTTTTTGATAATATGGAAGATATTATTTCCTTTGTCAACAAACAAAACGCTTACTTGCTAGCCAAAGCTCCCTACTCCTCTTCGGGCCGAGGACTTGTATGGATCAATTCCAATGAAATAATGCGATCAGAGAGACAGCAAATTCAAGGAATCCTAAAAAAACAATCATGTATTTCCATAGAAGCCGTTTTAAACAAACACTTGGATTTTGCCATGGAGTTTTCAATAGACAAAGAGCAAGAGGTTCATTTTATTGGACTTTCTTTGTTCCAAACAAGCCCTAAAGGAGCATATCTAGGCAACCTGATTTGTCAGCAAAAAGATATTGAAAATACCATCTCCCAATATATTGATCCTCATTTGCTAAATAAAATAGAAAATTCTTTGTGCCTGTACATAAAAGAAAATTTTGCTTGCGACTACCAGGGCTACCTTGGTGTGGATATGATGATTTATGAATCCAACAAAAAATATATGCTGCATCCCTGTATAGAAATAAACATGCGCAGCAATATGGGCGTCCTTGCCATCCATTTGCACGAGAAAATACTCGAACAGCATAGCAATGCCTCTTTTAGCATAGATTACAGCTCAGAGAGAGGATATAACCTCTCTAAACATAGAGAACTCACAAAAAGCTTCCCTCCTATTTTTGAAAACAACAAACTCAAATCGGGCTACCTCTCTCTTTGTCCTGTAAGTGAAAAGAGCAGATATATGGCTTATATTAAAGTATAGAGCTATACGGGACTTCTATAAATTACTCCCCAATAAAGTAGATCGTAATCATACCATCTGTGCCTTACAGATAATAAAAAAATAGTCTTGAAAACAATGTTTTCAAGACTATTAATTAGGACTTTCATCCTTCTGTGCGGCTGAAGGGACTCGAACCCCCACGCCTTTCAGCACCAGATCCTAAGTCTGGCGCGGCTACCAATTACGCCACAGCCGCATTTCCGAGTACAAAGATACTTATATTTTTTTTATTTGCAAACTTTCATTGATGTTTTTTTATTTATTTTTTTGTGCATTTTAATGCCGCAGGGGCTGGGCTTGCCCCTGCCCTTGTTTGCACAATCGCTACACGTATCTCCGCATATCGCAGCGTATAGCAGCGTATAGCAGTATATAACGAGGATATACTTAGACTATAGCGTATCACAGCATATCACAGCATATCGTCATATCAAAGATCTCGAAGAGATGAAAAGAGTGGGTATCAAGCGTGCTTTCATCGGCAATATCTATTTAAATATCTATTTCAATCCTGAAGGTGGTCGCAATGTTAAGTTAATGAGCTAAGAATGGTGGGACGTGACCCATGCCGCTTTGGAACTACTATATGT
>BHEP01000059.1 GCA_003851245.1 Bacteroidales bacterium
GGAGGGGCTATTTACTGACTTAAAAACGAAGCTAAGAAATCACAATGGCTTATCAAAAGAACACCGTAAAAGTTTTATTGACCATTACTTCAATACAAAATTTGAATGATTGCTTGCCCCCCATGGGAGGCAAGCAATCATTCAAATAATCCTCAGTTTTGAACACTTGAACAAATAACACTAAAAATATCCTCAGTTTTGAACATTAAGCCCAATTTTTTAATATAAATCCAAGACAACTTTAGTAATAGCTTGTCTTGGACTATATTTTACAATTATGGATGTAAATCTTTTGCCCCAGCAACTTCTGTCGATATTTCGCCTAAAGCTCCAGCATCACGCAATATTCCGGTGTGAACTCGGATAAAGTCTATCCCTTTAAGATTTACAGGTTTACCATTTGAGTCAACAGCCATACTTATATCAATAAAGTCTTTATCATTTCCGTTAGGCCAGTTGTCAACATATCCTGATTCGAATGGTTGCATGGTAATTATTCCGCTTTCACTGTAATTTGGCTCGTATCTGGATCCGCTCACAACAATTGTATTTTCGAAGCCGGTCTGATATGTCGGCCACCAAGTACTTGTTCTGTTTGGATAATAACCCATATTACCTTTGTTGTCAGTCCAGCGGATGCCCGTTTTACCTTCTTCTTTTCCCGTGTCGGTATCAGGATGGTAATATGTGACTGTGTAATTATGTAAGGCTGTCGGTTTATAGTATTCTGATCCAGCTATTTCATACCAAGGGTCATCGGCATGGCCATTACCATTAGAATCCCAAGAAACCTGTATCACACCCGGTTCAGCCCAGTTTGCAAATGCATTTCCATTGACTGCAAAATCTTTTGCTCCCGGTTTATTTATAATTGTATGGTCGAATCCCATTACGATATATCCTCCGAAGCCACCCAAACTTATGAGTGATTTGTTTTTAACGGCATCATTAATTATAATCATAGCCTCACCATGTGTACTTCCACCTGGTATAGACGGTACCGAATGTGCATACTGACTTGGAGCTCTAATGAAATCAAGAGCCTTATCTGCCCATTCACCATATGTTTTATCGTTTACTGTCACCGTGATGTTCTTCACGTTCTCACCCACGCCATTTTTAGCGGTCATTGTCAAAGTATAAGTCCCAGCCTCGGCGAATATGTGAACAAGGCTTTTCTCTACCGAAATTTCTTCGTCATTGAGTTTCCATGTATAAATAACCCCGCTGTTGCTCTTTACTTCTGGATTTAGGCGAAGCCATTGCAATTTATCCACTATAAAACCACCGAGAGGCTCGGTAATAGTGATCTCAGGAACAGCAACTTCTATCGTAATTGTCCGTCCGTCCGCAAACAGGAATGTCATCATACCATCAACAATCGAGATCGAAATGATATCCGAAGCATCTGCGCCAGCTTGTCCTTTAGCAGAAACACCTGTGTCCTCAGCGTTTATCCACCAGTTGCCATTTTCACCGATTGTAATCTGCGGAGCAGTGCTAGAATCGCCTTTAGCTGGCATTCCTGTATCTTCACCATCTATCCACCAGTTACCGTTGTCGCCGATTTCGATAAATGCAGAAGAGTCGCGCACGGTCACTTCTGATCCATCACTAAAAGTGATAATGTAATACCCGTCTTTTTGCTCATAATTGGCAACATGAAGTCTTTTGTTTAGCGCATCAAGGAGATTTTCATAACGTGCCATACGCTCTTTCAATTCAGTGATGTCTTTTTTCAACTCATTGATGTCATCCTTGTAACATCCAGTAGCCATAGCTGCAAGTAATAGCAGTACAGGTACGATTCTTAAAATTCTTTTCATTTTTTAATTATTAAGTTTATTGAACTATTGTTGTTTTATATACAAAAGCAAAATGGGCAGGAATATCTCCTGTTGTTACCGTGAATTTTATGCTGCCATTTTTGTCCACGCAGTAGAGTTTGCCCGGTGACACATAATCTCCCGCATCAGTTATGAAAATATTCCTTGAATATGGATCTACAGCTATCCCATAAGGCATCTTTATTGCATCGCTGATACTCTTTGATAGAAAGTTCTCAGAGAGCAGTGTCTCAGTCTTGGCGTTGATGATTGAATAATTAATATTCCAGTCGAATGTAGAGTAACTGAACTCTGAACCAATTATATAAACCGAATCCCCAGCAATGGTTAGATTGCCGCAGGCAATGTCATAAGTCTTCTTAACAGCATCGGTATGGGTGTCAATAACGAGTAACTTTGATGGGTTTTCAAAATAGTCTCCACGTGAACTGACATAGAGATTACCATAAGCATCCGCCTTTAGCCGATGCAAATTAATCGCAACATCAATATCTTTGATCTTGGTAAATGTGTTCAGGTCAATAACTGATATCGTTCTTTCATAGTTTGGCGGACTATAACCACCTGAGTTGGCTACATAGAGCTTATTTCCTACAACAGCCATCTCTTCAGGTTGTCGTCCTACCATCACGGTTCTGGTTATAGACATAGAGGCAGTGTCAATTTCGGCGATAAATCCGTTAGGAGAAACTCCGCCTATTTGGGCTTCACCATCGTATGCACTGACATAGGCTTTGCCATTTGCAAAAGTTACATAGCGGCAATTTTTAACGTCGATCACTCTCAGTCGTTTGCTTGTTGCAGCATCCATCACCTCTACTTTATTGGAGCTATTGATGACCGCATAAAGTTTGCTACCGTAAATACCAATGTCGTTGCCAACATCTCCAAGACCTAATGTTGCTTCAGGATTTGCTTGTCCGTAAACATTGCGACGATAGCTACCTGTTGCATAATCATAATAATCCAATGAGGCTTTATTCATATTCATGTTGCCTTCATTGAGCAGATAGAATCCTTCTACCACAGTCGCGGTTTGAGGTGGAAGCTGTTCTTTTTCTTCGGGAATAGTCGGGTCGTCGTCGCGACATCCCGTCAGGGCAGTCGAAAGCATTGCTAACACTACCCATAATCTGTACATTGTTTTCATATTAAAAATTTATTGATAAATTGAATCGAGAACTTCTTCCTGGCATTGGGAAATTCAATACTACATCGTAATATTGGTTCATAAGATTATTGACCTCTATACCTGCTCTTACAGGCAGTCTTAATACCTTTCCTTCCCAAGCTAAAGCCATATCATGTGTATACCAAGGCTGCACATAGTTCACCGGAATATTTGCCTTTTGACTGTAACGTTCCCCAGTGTATATAAAGCTGTAGTTGAGTTGCAGGCTATTCCATTGTGCGGAAGCGGTTAATGTTCCACTATGAATAGGGGTATATGGTATTTTATGGCCATAGGTTGTCCCACCTTGCGTAATATCAATTGCTTTTTGATTAGTATAGCTTAATCCTAAATCTAAAAACACCTTTGCTGGAAGGCGGAACCCTAAATTTGTATTTGCTTCCAAGCCTTTTACCTCAACTTCACCAATATTCATCATAGTCCATCGGAAAAGGTTAGACGATGGCATAGCAACAATCTTATCTTTAACGCGATTGTAGTACACGTCAGCCTGCATGGAAACCGAGCGCAATAATCCCGTACTCTCGTTATGTATCCATGTAGCCCCCATGTTGTATTGGGTGGTATACTCCGGGCGCAACGAGCTGTTGCCGACGAAGGTGTAGTACAAATCATTGAATGTTGGCATTCGGAATGACTCTTTGTAGAATGCCCTTATACGGAAATGTTTTGTATTAAATGGTTGTACTGATGCAGCTACAACAGGGCAAAAAACCTTACGACTATCCCCTTGTTGGTAATATTTAACCTGTTCATCAATATATCCACCCAAAATACTTGCTTGAATATCTAAACGCTCCCATTTTATTTGACTTGACAATGCTCCTAAGTAGGAGTAGCGTGTAGGATATGGGAAACGGTATAGATTAGCATCAAGCGTATTCATTGAAAAGTCGGTAGCCAGAGAGATATTCCACCATTCATAGATAGAAACCTGATTTACCAGTGAAGCATAAAGCTCGTTTTGATAATACTTATTATCTAATGCCCCTTTATCAGTTTTGTAGTCGGGGTCTAAATAGCGGCTGTAATCTCGACTAAACTTTATATTTGCAAGAAGGTCGTGATTTTTCAAAAAAGATTTATGTAGCGATCCGTGTACGAATAAATTCCTATCCCACTGTCGCTGAGTATGACTGAATCTGTTGGCAACAATAGCACCCGGAAGTCCTCGTTCCGAATCATAGGAATAGGCTTTGAGTGTAGCGCGTCCTGCTTCACCCACTTTAGCATGAAGTGTAAGTTCTGTTCGTAAAGCTGTTATATCTCCATTTTGACGAACTGCGGTGGTGTCATATCCTCCGTCTTTGCGGTAGCGATATTCGTACCGTCCGTGAGCCTTTACCCATTCAGAACTCGCCGAAAGAGCTAATTTGCTTGTGAGCTTCTGTTGGTATAATACTGAGGGATTAACAAGCCCGAACGAGCCTGTTTTGAACGTGGTTTTAATGTGGAAATTTTTACCTTCGCTGAAATATGGGGTTTTACTGCGCAGAAAGAGCGTATTAGAAGAAAAGAAGCCACGTGCTGGTTGAAAAATCGAAGATTTATGACCATTATATAATTCTATGGCTTCAATATTATCGAGGGAATACCTACCCAAATCAACCTGTCCGTTTTGTGCATTCCCAACACTCATACCGTCATAAAAAACGGCAGTATGGGCACTGCCAAGACTTCGTACATTAATAGTTTTGATGCCGCCAATACCACCGTAATCTTTTAGCTGTACTCCTGAAAAATACCGAATAGCATCGGCTACCGAAAAGCTATTGAGCTTTTGGAGTTCTGCACCGGATAAAATCTGCGCGGGCATTGGTGATTCAACATTGAATCTATGCCTGCTTGCAGTGACAACAACCTCACCAATTGTATATACTTTAAGTGTATCAAGCGGTTCTTCCGTAGAGGTTTTTTTCGTCGTGTTTTGGGCATAAGTAGCGGGTAAAATTGTCGGTAGTGCTATCAATAAGAGTATACCTACCCTTACCCATAAACCCATGTGTTTATAGAAATACATAAAAACTATTTGTGTGGAGTAGGTTGGTGTTAGACTATAGCAAAACACCTACTTGCTCCGATTAAACAAATAGCCTCTTGGAAAAAGTGAAATCAAATGGTAACTATGCAGATATACATTTGGTTCCAAAGCTCTATTCCTCGAAAGCTTGAAAATTATAATGCCTTGGTAGGTCTCCTGACTTGTCCCCGTTTTTGACTGTCTTCCCACATCCGAAGATGCAGTGACTTTTAGTATTTGTCAAAACGTTGCATAGGACTTACAGTAGCGGGTCTGTTCAGGATTTTCACCTGATTCCCTCTTAGTCGAATATGTAGAAAAACATATCGAACCAATGCAGCGACAAAAGTACGACAAATTATGTTGTTAAAAAAACAAATCGGATTATTTCTATTGAAGAAAATAATCCGCTAACACTGATTTGTTTGAACTAAAAAGGAGAGAAGTGTTATTTTTGATTGTCAAAATCTTCCCATTCCTGCTCACTAACACTCATAAACCCACTACACAGATCAGCTCCCATTAGAGCAGGAAGTTTTTGTGTAGACTGATACATAAATTGCAAATAGGACTCCTCCAAACATGGCAGAGGGCCATTTCCTGTAAGGTAGGGAAAGGAAAAAGTATCTATGGGTGCATAAAAATAGAAATTGGTACAGCGTTTTTTCTCAAATATAAGTTCTGTATATTTAGTATTTATAGCTGGTAGCAAAATGTATTCTCCCTTAAAAACGTCTATTCTATGCAAAGAAGCTTCTCTACTTAAATACTCATACTCTAAGTCTACAAACATAGGAATTAGAGGACACAATATAAAAACCCACAGCATCAATTTTAACTTAAATAGAGATAATCGTATTTGTGAAACAAAAAAAATAAATGGAAATAATATTGATTGAAAAGAATAACGAGGCTGGGGATGAATTAAGAAAACAAATAAAATGTTAGATATAAAAAAAATCAACAAAGGCTTGTGCATGCTATGTTTTCGAGCTATCCAAATGTAAGGAAGAATGGGTATAAAGAGTATTAAGTACATCATACTATTTAGTGAAAAAACATTCAGATTTAAATTGTCGAAACTAACAACCATCTCTAGTCCCAGAGGTATGGTCCAGGGCAGGTCTAATCGCCAAATCAAGGATGGCGACAAAGGGCATCCTGTAATATAGATGTTTTTGAATACAAATATTGAGAAGAAAAGTGTAGCGCAGGACAAGAAAAATTTCCAATTGTGCTTGTTGACATGAAAAAATGCCAACAGTAGGATGGGGAAAATGCTAACTTTGATAAAAACCAAATATATGGAAAATAGAATGATCAGCCGCTTTCGTATCTCTGAAGGATTTAGCACATAGTAAAACAAAAGAAGGCTAATAGTGAGTAGGGGCAAATCGGTGGAAGGGGAGTCTATAAACTGAAATAGTAAAACCAAAGGAAGTGGTAGAAAATAAAGCCAATAGTTGGATGAATAATCTTTATCTTCCTGCATTCTACTGATTTCACCAAAAAAAATATAGGCTAATAGGCTGATTAAAAAACCATTAATATCGTTGAAATTGCTGTACAAAAAACTGAAATTATTGGCTGCTTGTAGGGCGTGCCATGGAGAAGCATGTCCCAAGAAAATATGCAGATTTGCCAAACCCTTTACCCAACCATATTCGTTGAGCCAGCGAATGGTTTGTATGTAGTAAGTTTCGTTGTCTATGATAAAGGGAAGCATGGAACTTCTTGCCAAAACCAAGACTACAAATACAATAAAAATACTGCGGGCAAAGATTGTCCATTTTTTTTGTTGCAAAAGCAGGGCATAAAGCGACTTTCTATAAACAATAGCCAGAGTAAAGGTAATGAGGGTATTAAAGATAAAATATTCAATATTTATTCTAATGCCAAAGGCCAAAATAGTGATAAGCACTGTCTGAAAGAGCATTCCCAGCAAAGCAATTTCACCTACATTTTTGAGTTCGCTTTTAAACAAAATCTTGTTCGTCAATGCTCCCTGAATAAAGAAGACAACAAACATATATATCCATGTAAGCAGGATCAAGATCATTGTAATAACAATTAAGAATTGTTGTTCAGCTCCTGCCTAAGAAAGGGGGCTGTAAAGCTTTTTTTGCATTTCGACAATCCTTCAGGAGTTCCTGCAAAAAGGATTTTTCCTCCCCCTCTACCTCCTTCGGGACCCATGTCAATGATATAGTCGGCGCACTTTATAACATCAAGATTGTGCTCAATTACAATCATGGTGTTGCCCTTATCGATCAACTTATTGATGAGCCCCAATAGCACTTTTATATCTTCAAAATGCAAACCCGTTGTTGGCTCATCCAATATATAGAGCGTCTGACCCGTATCTCGCTTAGAGAGCTCGGTAGCCAACTTCACCCTCTGGCTTTCTCCTCCTGAAAGCGTTGTTGAAGATTGCCCCAAACGAATGTAGCCTAAGCCAACATCTTGTAATACCTTTATCTTATTGAGGATAAATGGAATGTTGTCGAAGAACTCTACGGCTCTGTTGATGGTCATATCCAAAACATCTGCTATAGATTTGCCGCGATAGCGAACTTCAAGGGTCTCTCTATTGTAACGCTTTCCATGACAATCCTCACAGGGAACCAATACATCGGGCAGAAAATTCATTTCTACCGATTTATAACCATTGCCCCCACAAGTATCACAACGACCCCCTGATACATTGAAAGAAAATCGCCCTGGCTTGTAGCCTCTAATTTTTGATTCAGGAAGTTCTACAAACAATTTGCGAATATCCGAAAAAACTCCTGTATATGTTGCCGGGTTAGAACGAGGCGTTCTCCCTATGGGCGATTGATCTACATTTACGACTTTGTCGATATGCTCCAGACCTTCTATTGATTTGTAAGCCAATGGCTCTAGCAGTGATTTGTATAATTTGGCACTCAATATGGGCTGCAAGGTATCGCCAATAAGTGTAGATTTGCCACTGCCGGAAACTCCCGTGATGCAGATAAATGTGCCTAGAGGAAAAGATGCTGTCACTTTCTTTAAGTTATTGCCTGAAGCCCCCTTTAGAATCAGTGATTTACCATTGCCCTCTCTGCGCTTGCTGGGCACATGAATACTCTCTTTGCCATTGAGATAGGCCGAGGTTAGCGTATCTGAGTTTAGCATTTCCTGGGGGCTGCCGGCAAACACCACTTCTCCACCAAAGCGACCAGCCTTGGGCCCCATATCTATTACATAGTCGGCACAAAGCATCATGTCTTTGTCGTGCTCAACTACAATAACCGAATTGCCTGTATCGCGAAGCTGTTTGAGCGAATTTATCAAACGCACATTGTCTCTTTGGTGCAGCCCAATACTAGGCTCATCAAGTATATACAATACATTGACCAGTTCCGAGCCTATCTGGGTAGCCAAGCGAATGCGCTGACTTTCTCCTCCCGAAAGGCTGGTTGAGCCTCTGTTGAGCGATAAATATTCTAGTCCAACATCCAGTAAAAAGCGAATGCGAGCGCGTATCTCCTTAAGAATTTCGCTAGCTATTTTCGTCTGTTTGTCGCTCAAAAAAGGGCTTAGATCATTGAGCCATACCGCCAAATCGCCAATATCCATAGCCGCCAATTGGGCGATATTTTTGTCGTGAATAAAATAATGAAGAGACTCCTTATTTAGTCTCTGCCCTTGACAATCGGGACAAACTTTTGTGTTCACAAACTGATCGGCCCACTTGTTGGCAGCCATGCTATCTGCCTCTTGCTGCATGGATATGTATTTTATAACTCCATCAAAACTAATAACATAGTTTGAATTTCCCAAGGCTTGGTTTTTAATTTTCAATCTATCTTCCGTGCCATTAAATATCTCGTCGAGAGCCTCCTCTGGCAAATCGCTTATGGGTCCATCCAAGGTCTTGCCATATTTTTCACATATTGCCTCAACTTGCCAAAAAATTAGCACCGACCTAAATTTCCCTAGGGGCAATATTCCCCCTTTGGAAATACTTAGCTTGGTGTTGGGAATCATCTTCAGCATATCTATCTCGTTGACCCATCCCAAGCCCTTGCAACGATGGCAGGCTCCATGGGGGGAGTTGAAAGAAAAATGGTGGGGAGCGGGTTCGTTGTATGCCAATCCTGTAGAAGGGCACATCAAGCGGCGACTAAAATGACGGCTTTCATTGGTCTCCAAGTCCAATAATACAACAAGTCCTTCGCCTTGAGTCATGGCTGTTTTGAGGCTTTTCTTGACTCTTTCAAGGTCTTTTTGCGCAATAAGCAATTTGTCTACAACAACCTCTACAGAGTGATTCTTATATCTATCGAGCTTCATACCGGGCAAAATTTCTTGTAGCTCTCCATCAACCCTGATATTTAGAAAACCTTTCTTTCTAAGATATTCAAAAAGTTCTTTGTAATGTCCCTTTCTGTTTCTAACCACTGGAGCTAATAAGTACACCTTGCGCTGTTCGTATTTGCTCATGATCAAATCCAATACCTGCTCTTCGGTATATTTGACCATTTTCTCCATAGTATTGTATGAATAAGCTTCTCCAGCTCGGGCATACAAAAGCCTTAGGAAGTCGTAAATCTCGGTTGTTGTGCCTACCGTAGAGCGAGGACTCCTATTGGTGGTTTTTTGTTCTATGGAAATAACTGGACTCAGTCCTGTGATTTTGTCTACATCGGGACGCTCCATATTGCCCAAAAAAGAACGCGCATAAGCCGAAAAAGTTTCTATATATCGTCGTTGTCCTTCGGCAAATATCGTGTCAAAGGCTAGTGACGATTTTCCGCTGCCACTCAAACCAGTTATTACTGTCAGGCTATTGCGAGGAATGCTAACGTCTATATTCTTTAGATTGTGTACCCTTGCTCCTTCAACCTGTATTTGACCCCTACTTTCCACAGGGCTCTGCGACTCTTCTGTTTTTATCACTTTATTTTTATAATATTATTTGGGCGGACTAATATACTCTATTTAAACTGAATATCAAAGTATTACCACCTGAAATTGAAGCCAAAACTCAACAATTCGTTTATTTGAAAATATCCAAATTTTGCATCATATGGACGGTTGGAATTGTCGTCTAAACGCGAATACAAATATATGCGTGTTGAGAAATAACGATTTATAGCCATATTAAGCTCATTTTCTAACTCCATCTCTACCCTATCAAATCTTGTAAAATATTTAAACCGCATGCGCAAGGAGACGAATCTCGAAAAATTGGCCATCATAGAACTGTTGATAGTAGAACCCAGCTCCAAAAGCGACCTCCTATCGGCAGGTATGCCATAGCGGGTAGGATCTACCTCCTGATCATGAATGTAGCTAAATTTGACCGAAAGTGGAGATATATCGGCGTTTATAGATAGTTTTTTATGCTTGTTTTTGTACTGCTTATTCAAAGAATATTTCATACCCAAAACCCCCATATTAACCAGCAGTGGCGACAAAAAAGATGCTATCTTCTTGTTGGTGTTTTCTTGATGGTTGTTAAACATCTGAACCTTCATCTCCAAGTTAGAAGAGTACGACCATTTGTCATTGAAGGCCCTAAAGCCAATATCACTATATGTTCGCAAAAGGTCGGTACCTATTTTAACTGGTCGCAAGCTATCATTGGGGTTTGTGTAAAAGCTCAACTTCCACTCCATCATATTGTTGAATTGAAGCTTCTCTTTTTTATAGTTTGCGACAAGTTTTTGGGTACTAAAAATATTTAAGTTCCCGGTTCCTCCCTGATACCAGTTTTCAGAAATATAATTTTGGGAAAATTGCAACTGACTGCTCCCATTAAAAAACCAAAACTTCCTTCCTGGATCAAAACGATCGGGAGAAGACAAACTCTGAAAATTAGGATTATTCTCAACTTTAAAAAGATCCTTAAAAGTATTTACTTCAATCTTTTGAGCTCTTTCAATATCTTTGGGCATATCACTGGCAAGAAACCTAATCCTGCTAGGATTGGCAGTGAGTGCCAGGTATGCTTGGCGCTGAAGTTCTTCGTCATAAAGTTCTTTTTCAAATATCGAAGTTGTAGATAATAAAGGTGAGGCAAACATAGTTTTTTCTAGTGTTCCCAAAAAAATATTGCCCTGCTCCTTGGCTGCAAGCAAAGGCATTTTGGGAGGTAGCACCTTGCCTGTAAACACCAGAGGCATAAATAATGGATTAAGAATCATCGTATCCATAAGGCTAACTTCGTAGCCTAAGTCCTCAAAATAAGCATTGTGCAATATGTCACTATAATTTTGAGGGACGCTCCAAGTACCTCCTTGAGAGCGAGATTCCATTTTTGTATTCTCATTGACAAAATAATGATTGGCGTGATCCAATTCGAGAAACACATCAAGATCGAGAATCAAATGCTCTTCTTTGAAAAATGTTTCTGGCGAAAATTCTTCTTGTGCATGAATATTGGAGATGAATGCCAGGCAGCCCAGAACAAATATGAAAGAGAACTTGTTTCTTGCTTTGAAAAAATAAGTCATTGCTATTTAATATTAATTTCAATAGGCGAAATTACTCATTTGATTTATATTTTTCAAGAATTTACTAAAGGAATATTGCTATTTCTTGCATTTTTGACCTAAAGGTAGGCAAGAGCATTTACATCCACAATAAAAATAGCTCTGGTTTTAAGTACAACAAGCCCAGCGGCCGCCATTTCTTTCAACGAACGAGAAAGAGATGGTCTAGTAACACCAAACCTATCTGCCAATTGCTGTTGACTGTGTATAAGTTTTATGGTTTGATTCTGTTGGCACTGATACTGCTCAAGAAGATAGTGTGCCAATTTGCTTTTAATAGTTTTTAAAGCATGAAATTGCAATTGCTGACTAAGAAATTTACTGCGATTAGAAATCATCTGTAAAAAATTGATAAGCAGCTTTTGATTTAATTGCAAAAGATCGGCAAAATACTGTTTCTTAACAAACAAAATTTCAGCTCTTTGAACCACAATGATATTTACAGGCATCCTATTTATTTCGGCAAAAATAAACGCAGGAGCCAAAACTTGCCCCTTTCCTAGCTCTTCCACAATGATAAGCTTGCCCGAAGGGTCTACCATTTGTCCATTTACCGAACCTTTCAATACAATCATCAAGCACTCACAAGCTTGATTTTGCATCATCACAATCTCGTTTTCATCAAATTTCTTTGTTTTATAAGGAACTTTCTCGAAAAAGAGCGAAATATCTTTCGTGTCAATATCTTTAAATAACTTGCAGTCTTGTAAAATATCTTCCATACCCTTGAGTGTATTATCTTACAAAGATAGCTAATTTTTCAATAAAGAGAAGAAGCAAATTTCATTAAGATTAAAAAAAACGCTATATTTGCAAATTAAAAGCCTGTATGGTAGGCACGAAAAATATAGATAACAATGAAAGTAAAAGTAGTCAATACATCCAAACACAAACTCCCTGCCTATGCCAGTTTGCTTTCTGCGGGCATGGATTTGAGAGCCAACATAGACTCGCCCATAAGCCTAAAACCCCTGGAGAGAAAGCTAATTTCCACAGGTATTTTTATAGAACTTCCCCCAACTTATGGGGCTCAGATAAGGCCTCGAAGTGGCTTAGCATTCAAGAATGGTATAACAGTACTAAATAGTCCTGGCACAAT
The DNA here is from genome assembly GCA_003851245.1 of Bacteroidales bacterium. Lineage (GTDB taxonomy): Bacteria > Bacteroidota > Bacteroidia > Bacteroidales > Azobacteroidaceae > BHEP01. Next base: position 12,683 of record BHEP01000059.1, read on the forward strand.
TGATGCCGATTATAGAGGCGAAATAAAAGTTCTATTGGTCAATTTGTCTGATCAAGACTTTGTGGTCAATGATGGCGAAAGAATCTGCCAGATGGTGGTTGAGCCCTTTACTAGAGTAGATTGGGAAGAATGCGACAGCCTAAGTGACACCATACGAGGAGCTGGTGGCTTTGGGCATACAGGTAACAAATAGAAATTATGAAAAATAATTTTCTATATGCGATTTGTTTTTTTGTTTCTTTTGGTAGCACACTTAAGGCTGAATCAGAAGCGGAGGAAGTGAACATGAAAATGAAATTTGACTATTTTTTTCTTGAAGCTATAAAATTTAAGCTTATGGAAAATCATAGTGATGCTTTCAATACTTTCGCCTACGCACTAAGCATAGATTCTAGCTCTTCGGCAGCTCTTTATGAAATATCAAATTATTATCGCTATTTGGATAGAAATGATTTGGCAATAGAAGCCCTCCGAAAAGCAGTAAAAAACGATGGCGACCAATACGAATACTCAATAGCTTTGGGCAATTTGTGTAGCGAGTTGGGGCAAAATACAGATGCCATAGACTTATTTGAAAATATGGTGCGCAAATATCCAGAAAAATCTGACCTCAACTTCTTTCTAAGCAATCTCTACATGCGTGAGGGAGATATTGAAAAAGCTATAAGTGCCTTGGATACTTTGGAACAAACGATGGGAATGAATGAAAGTCTTTCTTTGAGAAAATTCCAACTTTACAACATGATAGATAAAAAAATAGAGGCATTTGCCGAAATAGAAAAACTTGCGCATAAAAACCCTAATCAGGCAAGGTATCCTATTATGATTGGCGATTTTTATCTCGAACAAGCAGAACCCGAAAAAGCTTTGATATATTTTGAACAAGCATATAAGATAGATCCTGAAAATCCTTATTATGTGGTGTCGATGGCAAACTATTATGAACAAAAACAAGACCATGAGGCAGCTTCAAGAGAAATTAGCCTGGCTTTGACCAACTCAAGACTCGATATAGATACCAAACTCAATATACTGGCGCGATACATTCAAAATCTACAAGAAAACAAAAAAAATATTGAAAGTGCCAACGTCCTTTTCGACAAGCTCTTAGAACAACATCCGCAAGAAAAAGAACTCAACCAAATGTATGGTAGCGTTTTGTTGATGCAGAATAAGCTTCCTGAAGCAAAATTCCATTTTCAGCTGGTAACGGAATCCTTACCTGAAAATATAACCGCATGGAAGCAATTGCTAAGCATTGCTTTACGAGAAAACATAGCTGAGCAATGTATATCTGTATGTCAAAGGGCACTGGTATATTTTCCTGAAGACTCCGATTTTTATTTCTATCAAGGGCTTGCATATATGATGGAAGAAGATTTTGCGGAAGCTCTAAAAAAGTTGCAGGAAGGAATAAAAATAATTAACCCTCAAAACACGCTGGTGCTATCAGAATTTTATGGGCAAATTGGAGACCTACAGCACCAATTGGAACAAAAAGAATTGGCGTATGAGGCTTATGAAAAGGCTATTCAATACAATGATAAAAATATAGGAGCCTTAAATAATTATGCGTATTTCCTTTCCCTCGACAAGCAGGATTTAAGCAAGGCCGAAAGAATGAGTAGTGTATGTGTCAAGTTGGAGCCCAACAATAGTACTTACATAGATACCTATGCTTGGATATTTTTTATTCAGGAAAATTATTCTTTGGCAAAATTTTATATAGAAAGTGCCATATCTAAAGGTGGTGACAGCAGCTCAGAAATAGTTGATCACTATGGAGATATACTCTACAAATTGGGAGATAAGGAAAAAGCTGTACTCCAGTGGACAAAAGCCCTGGAATTGGGAAAAGAGGGGGAAGTAATAAAAAAGAAAATTCAAGAAGAGACTTATTATGAAAATTGATATGAAGATTGGTATGAAAATATTTAATATAAGACATTTAATTTGTGCCTCACTAGCCTTGTTCGTCCTTTGCCTGCCTTCTTGCAAGAGTAAGAAGGAGCTAGAGCCAAGCGAAATGCAAGAACGGTCTGTAGCCCAAATTTTGCAGTCTATAGATAACAACTCTTTAAAATACAATACAATTTCGGGAAGCCTAAGAGTAAGTTTCAAAAAAGACAACGAAAAAAATACCTCCTCGGCTGCACAAATAAAACTTATTAAAGATGATAAAATACAACTTTCTTTCCAGCCCTTTCTGGGCATAGAGGTATTTTCGATGATGTTTTCAACAGATAGCTTAGTGATTGTTGACAGAATAAACAAACATTATGTGGCAGAATCCTTGGCAGATATACAAAGCACAGCGGGCACACTATTTGACTATTACTCCCTTCAATCCTTACTGACAAATAAAATTTTTATTCCTCATAAAAGCAGTTTTGAGAAAAGTGATTTTAATGCCTTCACCTTAGAGCAATCGAAGTATAGTGCAGTACTAAAATCGCAAAGAAATAAAAAGCAACAATATAAATTCTCTTGCGATCACACCGATAGAATACGCTCAACAAACATAGGTAAGGAAAATGGATCAGACTACCTCTCGTGGGATTACAAACAATTTGCGGCAACTTCTGACCAACAAATGTTTCCTATGGAAATGGAGATGATGGTAAACACACCTAAAAGTCTATTTTCAATGACGCTATCATTTTCTAAATTAGAGGTCGACAAGCAGGTAAATATAGAATTAAAGGTGCCCGCAAAATACAAACGTATAACTATAGATCAAGCATTTGAGATTTTAAATAAACTCGTATAAAACAAATATGAAGAAGATCTTATCTATCTTAATTCTTGTAAGCTTTTTCTTAAGCGCATTGGCGCAAGATCCTACACGACTCAAAAAAGATTTAGAAAAAAAGAGAAAGCAAATACTAATAGAAATAGAATTAACAAGCAAGCAACTCTACGAAACAAAAACTAAACAAAATAATACCTTCGATAAAATATCCCTCCTAAAT
>BHEP01000060.1 GCA_003851245.1 Bacteroidales bacterium
AGGCCGAAAAGAGCATGAAAAAGGCATCATATATTATCCCTCATCGTATATATCCTTATTTTTTATGGCAAATCTGTATCTCGAAATGGGGGAGGATCAAAAAGCTAAAGATATGGCAAAAATTGTACTGGAGAAAGAGCCCAAGGTTAATTCTAGTGCTATAAAAGAGATGCGAATAAAAATGCAAGAAGTATTTAAATGATTTTAAAAGTAAATTAATAATATAGTAAGCAATAAATGTCTATATTTGTATAAATACAAGCAGTCAAACGGAATACTACAATACCTAAAAATGTAATTACTTCTTTAAAATATAAACAATGGGCTTCATGAAAAAATATAATTTGTACTTAGCTTTAATCTTTATTGTCTTTTTTTCTTGTACCTCACCTTCCAAGCAAGGTGGCGGCGATGAAAACGGGCCTAGTGTTGTATTGCCAGATGCGCTCAATGAAGTAAAAGTAATGCCACTACTATATGCCGATTTTGATCACGAATTGCTTGCCAACGGAAGCGTTTTGGCAAATCAGAAAGCAAATTTGCATTTTCAATCCACAGAAATTATTACTAGCATTTATGTAAAAAATGGAGATAGGGTGGCAAAGGGACAAAAAATAGCTGAATTGGAGACTTTCAAACTTTCCATAGCCCTAGCTCAGGCTCAGGATAATATGGAAAAAGCAACACTTGAGCTCCAGGATGTGCTTATAGGGCAAGGATTTTCTCTTAGTGATACGGCAAAAACACCCATAGATGTAATGAAAATAGCAAAGGTTAAAAGCAATTTTGATCAAAGCAAGATCAATAAGCAATTGGCAGAGTACAACCTTAAGAATGCCGTTCTTTATGCCCCATTTGAGGGTGTGGTAGCCAATATGTTTACCAAAGTGCATAATATACCTAATACTGCGGAGGCTTTTTGCACCATCATTGATAAACAATCTCCAGAGGTAGTTTTTATGGTTTTGGAAAGCGAGTTATTATTTGTTCATATGGGCGATAAGGTCAAGATTTCTCCTTTTTCTATGTCCGATCTTACCTACGAAGGAAGCGTTTCAGAAATTAATCCAATGATAGATAAAAATGGAATGGTAAGAATAAAAGCTAAACTCAATGCTGGGCAACAGCAGCAGCTTTATGATGGTATGAATGTAAAGGTGATAGTTCAAAAGCTATTTGCTAGGCTCTTGCTTATACCCAAAGAAGCACTGGTATTGCGATCAAATAAAAAGGTTGTTTTTACTCTAAGCCAAGGTAGAGCCAAATGGGTATATGTGCAAACAGGTATGGAAAACTCAACTAGCTATGTAGTTACTGAAGGATTGAACGAAGGAGATAGTATCATATACGAAGGAAATATAAACTTGGCACACGAAGCACCAGTCAAATATGATAAATCTGGCTTATGATAAAATTTCTTATAAATAGGCCCATTGCCGTTTTTATGGCATTTACAGCATTTTTTATCTTGGGTATTATCACCTATTTTAATGTGCCTGTTTCCTTGTTGCCCGATATTGCAATTCCCGAAATTACAGTTCAGATAGCAGGCAAGAATACCTCTGCACGCGAATTGGAAAGCACTGTGGTAGCACCAATGCGGCAGCAGCTTCTGCAGATAGGCAAACTCAGAGATATAAGCACCGAAACACGTGACGGAAATGCTCTCATAAGGCTCAGTTTTGAATATGGTGCCAACACCGATTTGGCTTTTATTGAGGTAAACGAAAAAATTGATGCCGCAATGAATTACATACCTCGCGAAGTGCAGCGTCCGCAGGTAGTGAAGGCCAGTGCAAGTGATATTCCAGTACTTAAACTAAATATAACTCTCAAAAATGAGGGTGAAAATGCTTCTCAGTCCATAGGATATTCAGATTTTATTGAACTCAGCGAATTTGCGCAAACACTAATAAAAAGGCGGTTAGAGCAGCTTCCGCAAGTAGCAATGGTGGATATGACAGGGCTTCTCAATAAGCAAGTGTTGATAATTCCCGACAACAACCAGTTGGAAATAAGTGGAATTAGCCTCTCTGACATAGAATCGGTTTTGAAAAACAATAACATAGAGCCAGGGAGCATGGTTGTGAGAGATGGATATTATGAATACAACATAAAATTTTCGTCGGTCTTGCGAAGTATTGAAGATATAGAAAATATTTACATTCGTAAAAACGATAAAATTATTCAGCTTAAAGACCTAGCAAAAGTTAGCATAAATGCCGAAAAGGAAAAAGGCATGGCATTTTTTAATGGAAAGCGAGCCATTACCTTGGCAATCATTAAGCAAGGAGAAGAAAATATGGCAAACATGCAAGCGGCATTAGATGAGGTGATAATGCATTTTAGAGATAGCTATCCCGATATTAGTTTCGACGTTTCTCAAAACCAAACAGAGTTATTGGATCATAGCATTTCCAATTTGCAAGAAAATCTTTTGTTAGCTTTTCTTTTCGTTTGTTTGGTCTCCGTTTTATTTTTGCGAGACATCAAATCACCTATAATCATTGGAATAAGTGTTTTTGTATCGCTGGTAATAACACTTCTATTCTTTTATTTATTTCAAATTTCGCTTAATGTAGTATCGCTCACAGGCTTGATACTGGCACTAGGGATGATGATCGACAATTCTATAATAGTCACCGACAATATCGGACAGTATCGCAAGGTGGGACTTAGTGTAGATGAGGCCTGCATAAAAGGAACCAACGAGGTAATTGCACCCATGCTAAGCTCGGTGATGACAACGATTTCGGTTTTTGTGCCTCTAGTATTTTTAAGTGGTATAGCAGGAGCTATTTTCTTCGACCAAGCATTTTCTGTAGCTATTGGCTTGTTGGTTTCTTATATTACGGGCATAATATTACTTCCTGTACTTTACAAACTGGTTTATTCTTTTAAAAAACCCCATTTTATCGACGTATTGCTGCAGCTGTTTCCTAACAAATATAAATCACATCGATCTGATAAGAACAATACAGCTCAATTATCTTTAGACGAGCGAATTTATAATTGCGGTGTAGAGTGGATCTTTAGACACAAGGTATTGACTTTTGTAGTTATGCTAGCAGTATTTCCTCTTTGTTTCTGGCTTTTTACTGTCATAGATAAGAAAAAAATGCCCGATATTAGCCAAAATGAATTGCTAGTGCAGATTGATTGGAACGAAAATATACATGTCGACGAAAATAAAGATAGGGTGAATTTCTTTGTAAACTCCATAAAAGCCTATTCCGTCGAACATTCGGCGCTCGTAGGTCAGCAGCAATACTTGTTGAATAGAGAACGCGAACAGACCTCTTCTGAGGCAGAAGTATACATAAAAACAGCTAAAGTAGAAAGTATTCCACAACTAAAAACTGAGATTGAAAAATATTTTTTGGATAATTATCCCGATGCCTTGGTAGCTTTTTTACCGGCAGCTACTATTTTTGAAAAAATATTTGCTACCGGAGCTCCCGATCTGCGTATCGAGTATTACACTAAAAATAGGTCGGAAGCACCCTCTGTACAAGAGATTAGACAGCTGGAGAAACAAATGGCTGAACAAACAGGAGAAAATCCATCTAATATAGCCTTTCAAAAGCAATTGAATATACATATCAATAGCGAAAAGCTTCTCCTTTATAGGGTCGATTATCAAGAAGTTTACCAAGCATTAAGGACTGGATTTAAAGAAAACGAATTTTCTACCCTGCGCTCCTATCAGCAATATTTGCCCATTATATTGGGGACTGGGGATAGAAGCGTGCAAGAAGTCATAGATATGACCCTCATTCATACTTTGTCTGATGAAAGGGGGATAAAAATGCGTATTCCCCTCAATGTATTTGTGAGTATTACTCCTGCCGAAGACTTAAAAACAATAGTGGCAGGAAAAAATGGAGAATACATTCCCATAGAATTTAATGATACACAAAGAGCAGAACAAATAATAGAGGTGGCACAAGAAAATATAAAAAATCAATCGTTTTGGGATATAAATATTTCGGGCAATTTTTTTTCTGATAAGGAAATGATAGGAGAATTGCTCGTTATACTATTTATTTCGATTTTACTGATGTATTTTATCTTAGCCGCACAGTTCGAGAGTTTTGTTCAGCCATTTATAGTTCTTTTAGAAATACCGATAGATATTGCCGCCTCTCTGGGTCTTCTTATGTTGATGGGCCATAGTCTCAATCTAATGTCGGCAATAGGCATTGTGGTCACTTGTGGGATTATCATTAACGACTCCATACTCAAGGTCGACATCATTAACAAATTGCGCAAAGATGGGATGCCATTGATGGATGCCATACATGAGGGCGGACGACGGCGATTGAAAGCCATTTTGATGACAAGTATGACCTCAATAGTTTGTATGTTGCCTATCATTTTGAGTAATGACATGGGTTCGGAATTGGAAAAGCCTCTTGCAATAGCTACCGTAGGTGGTATGCTGATTGGTACTCCAGTAAGCTTGTTTGTAGTGCCACTAGTATATTGGTGGATATATCGGAATAAATTATAAGTTGTAAACTAATTATGTGATTATGTCAAGAAAATTATTACTAAATATTATTTTGTGCACTAATATTCTTTTTGTGTATTCACAAGAGCTTGTACTCAATCTCAATCAAACTATCTCCTTGGCGGGCGATAGCTCTCTGCAGGCGTTTACGGCAAAAAATCTTTATCTGTCGAGCTATTGGCAATTTCGTACCTTTAAGGCCGGACGTCTGCCCTCTTTAAGTCTAGAAATGACTCCTTTGAGCTATAATAGAGTGTTTACTAAACGCTACGATTCGGATCAAAATATTGAGGTGTATAGACCGCAGCAATCGCTGTATTCTAGTGGTAATCTGTCGATACGTCAAAATTTAGATATTACCGGTGGTACTTTTTTCATAGATTCTGAATTGGGATATATGAAAAACTATGGAGAAAACGCTTATTCTCAGTTTTCGTCGGTGCCTATAAGGATAGGATATTCTCAAAACTTGTTTGGGTTTAACGATTTTAAATGGGAGAAAAAAATAGAACCATTAAAATTTGAGAAAGCCAAGAGGCAGTTTCTATTTGACAAAGAGTTTATTGCAGAATCGTCGGCACAAGTGTTCTTCGATTTAGCTATGGCACAGACCACTTTTGATATGGCAAAAGAAAATCTTAGCTCTAGCGATACCTTGTATAAAATAGGAGAGGAGCGACACAAGATAGCCTCTATATCACAGGCTGATGTGCTAACGTTGAAACTGGACGCATTGAACGCAAAAAATGCTCTTAAAAATTCAGAAATTGGACTCGAAAGAGCAATGTTTAGTTTTGTATCATTTCTTAATATGGACAAAAAAAGTATAATTCGCTTGCAACTTCCCGACCGACCACAAGACTTAGTCTTGTCGGTAGACAAGGCTCTATACTACGCAAGAGCTAATAATCCGAGCTTTATAGGCAGTGAGCAAGAAATACTAGAGGCCCAGCGAGAGCTTGACAGAGCCAATAAAGCCTCTCGTTTTGCTGCCAGCTTTAATGCCAGTGTTGGTTTTAATCAAGTAGCAAGTAAACTTTATGATACTTATACAAATCCTCTTCAGCAAGATATTTTTACTCTAGGCATACGAATTCCACTAGTAGATTGGGGCGTAAGAAAGGGGAAAGCTAATATGGCAAAAAACAATCTCAATATTGCAAAAATATCCGTTCAACAAAAAGACCTAAGCCTCGAGCAAGATGTGGTGATGACAGTAAGCGATTTCAATGTGCAACAAGACTTGATAGGCAGTGCCGAAGAAGCTTTGCAGCTCTCAATAAGTGCATATAATATTACAAAACAGCGCTTTATAATCGGGAAAGCTGATATTAATAGCTTGACTCTTTCATTAAACAGGCAAAACGAAGCCCAAAAAAATTATATTTTAGCACTTAAAAATTACTGGCTCAGCTATTATAAAATACGTAAACTAACATTGTTTGATTTTGAAAGACACGAGCTTCTTAGTCAATCATTTGATGAAATATTTGGTCTCTAAATTTGTGAAACAAAGAATATCCTCATTCTCCATAATTATTATTTTTATCTGCTTGACGCTGATAGGGTTCACTTTCATACCCCTACTTCCCGTAAAGCTTTCTCCTTCACAGGCATTACCACAAGTGAATATTAGTTTTTCTATGCCTGGCAATTCTGCACGAATAGTTGAGATGGAAGCAACTTCCAAGCTAGAAGCAATGCTTAACAGGGTAAAAGGAGTAGAAAGTATTTGGTCTACTTCTGGCAATGGATGGGGAAATATTGGCATACGATTCAACAAATATGTCGATATTGACATGGCTCGTTTTGAGGTTTCTACAGTAATCAGACAAACCTGGCCATCACTTCCTGAAACGGTATTATATCCTACAATTTCATTAAGTCGCACCGACGAAAGAGCAAATCAGGCATTTATGACCTACACTATCAGTGCCCCAGAGAATCCTATATTAATTCAGCAGTTTACAGAAACGCAAATACGAACAGTGATTTCTCAAATCAAAGGAGTTGAAAAAGTTGGCGTAAAAGGAGCGATGCCCATGGAATGGCGGTTGGAATATGATGCACAGCAATTGGAAATATTGCAGATCGGCTTAGACGATATTCAGAAAGGTATCCAAGATTTTTTGAGAAAAGAATTTATAGGCACCGCCTCAATAGAAAATAAAGAGGAGCAAAAAAAATGGATACGAATAGCACTCGTTTCAGAATCTATGGACAACAAAACGCTTGATGTGGCCAATATATGGATTAAAAACAAAACGGGCAGACTTATTTCCTTAAAAGACCTAGTTAAAGCAAGTTTGTTAGAGGCTAATCCGCAGTCATATTACCGATTAAATGGGCTAAATTCAATTTATATGTCCATCACATCAGAAGAAAAATCAAATCAACTCCAACTAAGCAATGAGATAAAAGAGAAGCTTAATGAATTAGAAAAATTATTCCCCCTAGGCTACAAAGTTCATTTGAGTTATGATGCTACTGATTATATTAGTAAAGAATTGGAGAAAATTTATCTTCGTATAGCACTCACTTTACTTATTCTATTGGTTTTTGTAATGCTTATTTACAGAAATATTAAGTATATACTGCTAATCTTTGTTTCCCTTTTGGCAAATATTTCTATAGCCGTAATTTTCTACTATGCCTTTGAACTAGAAATGCAATTGTATTCTTTTGCAGGAATTACAATTTCCTTCACTTTGGTTGTCGATAATATCATAATAATGTCTGATCAGATTATTAGGAGAAACAATATGAAGGCGTTTTTGGCAATACTCACAGCCACACTCACTACAATAGCTTCTTTGGTGATTATCTTCTTTATGGATGAAAAAATAATGCTTAACTTGCTAGATTTTGCAATGGTTATCATCATCAATCTTTTTGTGTCTTTATTTGTGGCATTGTTTCTTGTTCCTGCATTGATTGATAAATTGGCTATTGAGAAAAGCACGATCAAGAACAAACCTCTTAAGGACAAACCAATTCGCAAAAGTCAAGCTGTAAGTTGGAATATAGCTAGTAGGCGCAAGCGTTTGAATGTTTATTTTAATAGATCTTACAAAAAAGTATGTCATATTTTGTGGCGTTGGCGTATTCCTACTTGTGTACTGCTTATATTGGCGTTTGGGCTACCAGTATTCCTGCTGCCCGAAAAAATGGAGGGCGAGAATGAGTGGACTAAGCTATACAATCAAACTTTTGGATCTTTGTTTTACAAGGAAAATATAAAGCCCTATTCCGACAAAATATTAGGTGGTACACTCCGCCTATTTGTCGAAAAAGTATATGAAGGATCTTATTTCAATGATAGAGAAGAGACAAGTTTGCACGTCACTGCCACCTTGCCTAATGGCTCTACCCTTGGGCAAATGAATAATCTTATACAGGGAATGGAAGCTTATATAAGCCACTTTTCTGAACTTAAACAATTTCATACTAACATAGAAAGTCCATACAGGGCAAATATTCGTATTCTTTTTACCAAAGAAAGCGAAAGAAGCGGATTTCCTTATCTTCTAAAATCCAAGCTTATCAGTAAGTCCTTAGAATTGGGTGGCGGTAGTTGGGGCGTTTATGGATTGGGTGATGGCTTTAGCAACGATGTAAGAGAAAGTGCAGGAAGTTATAGAGTGGAAATGTTTGGCTACAATTACGATGATCTATCAGAGTGGGCAGAAAAATTAAAAAGTATATTATTGGAGCACCGACGCATCAAAGATGCGACCATAAATTCTGAGTTTTCTTGGTACAAAGATGATTACCAAGAGTTCACTTTCGATATCAATAAAGAGATGTTGGCACAAGAGAAAATAGAAGCGCGCGATTTATTTTCTTCTCTCAACACCGTATTTGCAAAAAATATCTATGCTGGAAGCATAGTGGGGAATGATGGTTTAGAAAAAATATATCTTCAATCCAAGCAGTCAAAAGATTTTGATATTTGGGACCTGCAATTTGCTCCACAAAAGGCGGCATCAATAAATTATAAACTCTCCAATTTGGCAAGTATTCAGAAATTGGAGACTGCTCCCCAAATAGCCAAATACAATCAGCAGTATCGCCTGTGCATCCAATACGAATATATAGGAGCCCACGCACAAGGAAAAAAAGTGCTCGAAAGAACCGTAGAAGATTTTGAAAAAATATTGCCTCTTGGATATAGCATGAAAGTACAAGATAATTTTTGGACTTGGAAAAAAGATAACAGCAAAGATTATGTATTGCTTATATTGGTTTTTGTAATTATTTTTTTTACTACGAGCATACTTTTCAACTCTTTGAAACAACCTTTTTATGTGCTTTTTGTGATCCCTATAGCTTATATAGGAGTGTTTTTGACTTTCTATTTATTTAAATTAAATTTCGATCAAGGAGGTTTCGCCGCTTTTGTTTTGCTTTGCGGACTCACGGTAAATGCAAATATTTATGTGCTCAACGAATACAATAACATAAGAGCAAAACACACATCAATTGACACTATGAACGCTTATCTAAAAGCATGGAATGCAAAAGTTCAGCCCATCTTTCTCACCGTCATTTCCACCATTCTTGGCTTTATTCCATTTATGCTTGGAGAGCAGCAAGAGGCTTTTTGGTTTCCTCTTGCTGCTGGCACCATTGGTGGTCTGTTTGCGTCTTTTATAGGGACATTCTTTTTCCTTCCATTATTTATGGGAGTAGGTAGAAAATGAATTTAGCTGACGAGTGCATTTTTTTTCAGTCTTTTTCAGTCTTTTATTTTGCCCATGGCGGCATACATTTCGACCAATGCAGCCTGTGTTAGCAACCATTTGGTAGACTGTTTCTCTTTGCCGCTCCAGTCGGTTTGGAAGAGTCCGTTTTCATCGCGTCCATGATTCCATATGTAGTTTAAGTTCTTATCAAAGATGCTTATATTTGTCATATTTTTATCTATTTGAAACAATTCGGTATATCCCCTGAAGAGAATTGCGGTAAACCATATATTTCCTTTTTTGATAAGCGGAAAGGCTTTACCCGATTCGGGTGTATGCGGGGCAGTAAAATATTTCATTGCCGCATCGCCTAGGATTTGTGCTTCTTGGAGGTATTCTTTCTTTTTTGTGCATTTGTATAGAAGGGCAGCAGCCTGCATCATTTGTCCAGTGTTGTAGGCATATTTTGTCTTGTCCAATTTGCCTTCCAGCGATAGGTTGTCGTAGTAGAGCTTGTCGTCAGGGTCTTGGAGGTTTTTTTGTGTCCAATTATATATTGCGAGTCCTTGTTTTAAGTAGTCCTTATCCTTGGTGGCCTCATATAATTTTATAGCCAATACTGCGGCAGGGGCATTGGAGCAAGTGTTTTTAGAGAATTTCTTTTGTTCACACCAGTATACACCTCCTCCTAGCTTGTTGTCGGTTCCACTTTCAATAAACCTCCACATATCGATAGCCTCATCGAGATATTTTTTGTTGTTTGTATGTAGGTATAAATCTACAAAGTCGAGCCCTATCCAGATATTGTCGTCGTAAAACCTGTCAGAAAAACCTTGGTCTGCAATATAGGATTGGTAGCAAAAAGGCTTTCTCTCGTAATCAGAATACGCCTTTAGGGCAGGGAGCACCTTGTTTTCTAGGGTAGCAAGATGAGAAGTATCCTTGTTGTGTATATAAAGTGCTGTAACTGCCGAAAGGGTTCCTGAAAAGGGCCATAAATAGGAGTACTTATTCACCTCTTGGCTTTCGGTAGCCACATAAGTAGCACTGTATTGGGGGTCAGTGGGATAATTTTCCGCCAATAGCATTGTTTGATCTATGCTGTATAGTGCATATATTTTTGCTAGTGTTTGTTCTGCTTTTTGCAGATTGCTTGGTGCCTCATCGTTTTTATTGGCAAAGGGTTTGGCAAAGAAATAGCTTGACCACAGAAGCAAGAAAATTGTAATTAATGATTTGTACATGTTTATAAGTTAATATTTATAATAATGATAAATAAATAATTGCCGAATTCAATTTGTTGTAATAATCAAGTCCTTTTTATATTCCTCCCATTGTGGGGCTAAGTGAGGTGGCGAAATAATGGTAGGCATTTTGTTTCATGCCGCTAGCATATATCATCAACTACCAATGCCTTTGCTTACATTCTACCTGCTAAAATTTCCGCCACCGTTTCGGAAGTAATATCTCCATGCTCACCCAGTTTCCATCCCCTAAGTTTGATTCTTTCGGCGACCTCTGCACACACTTTTTCTTCAATACCATATTCTCCTAAACGTGTTTTTACGCCCAAGGAATTAAAGAAAGCTTCTACAGCATTTATCGTTTGCGCTATTTGCTCCTCCTCATTTGCTGCCTGAATACCAAATATGCGCTTACCCATTTGTTGGATTTTTTTGCCCTTATGCTTTTTCATTACCTTCATTACTCCTGGTAATATAATTGCGAGCGTTTGTGCATGATCAAGCTCATATAATGCTGTAATTTCGTGTCCTATAATATGTGTAGCCCAATCTTGCTTGACACCACAAGCTATCCATCCATTGAGTGCCCATGTAGAAGCCCACATCAAGTTGGCGCGGACTTCATAATTATTTGGATCCGTCAATGCCTTTGGTCCTTCTTCAAATAATACTTGCAAAATGCTTTCCGCAAAATAATCTTGTAGAGGCGCATCATTGGCATCGGTAAGGTATTGCTCAACTACATGTACAAAAGTATCAATAATGCCATTGGCTACTTGTCTGCTTGGAAGAGAGAATGTTACGCTAGGATCTAGGACAGAAAATTGCGGGAAAACCAAGGGGCTATTAAATGCCAATTTGTCCTTGGTAGACTCTCTTGTGATAACAGCTCCCGAGTTCATCTCCGAACCTGTGGCAGGAAGTGTTAGTACCGCTCCAAAGGGCAATGCCTTGGTAAGGGGCAATTCTTTGGCAATAATATCCCAAGCTTCAGTTCCTTGATAGCAAGAGGCTGCGGAAATGAATTTGGTGGCATCAAGCACAGAACCTCCGCCAACGGCCAAAAGATAGTCTATGGATTGCTCTTTTATCAGTGCTACGGCTTTCATGCAGGTCTCAAAGCGTGGATTGGCTTCTATAGCCCCAAATTCTAGGAAAACCCTGTCTCCTAAGGCTTTAGTGACTTGTGAGTAAACGCCATTTTTCTTAATGCTGCCTCCACCATAAAGCATCAACACTTTTGCATTGGTGGGAAGTTCTGTTGCTATCTTGGATATGCTGTCTTTTCCAAAGATAATCTTTACGGGATTACAAAAACTGAAATTGTTCATGCTTAAATTAATTGTTAATTGTGAATTATTAATTGTGAATTGTTTCTTGTAAATTATAAATTTTGTTTGGACTCACACAATAGTCCAAACAAATATCCATTTCATTGGTGTCTGATATTTCTGCTTCTGGGGCAAAGAAAGACAGGCCTATCTTAAGGCAATCTGGTCTGCATTGCGAAAGAAATATATCATAAAATCCCTTGCCAAAACCCACCCTATTTCCCTTAAGATCATATGCCAGCAGGGGCACAAATACCAGGTCTATATTTGGAGGTTTAATTTCTATCCCGCCGCTTGGCTCAGGAATACCAAAGGTGTTTGTATAAATTTTAGTGTGCTCCGAAAGTATAAAATGTTTCATTTGTCGGCTTTGCATATCCGAGCTAGAAAGCACCAGCTGCTTGTTGCGATGCTGCAACAAGTCAATAATATTGGACGTTTGAACCTCGTTTTTGCCTTCTATACTCATAAAAATATGGAAAACATGCCTGTTCCATATGGGCATTTTTTCCACCATTAGTGCAATCTCTCTGCTCTTAGAATTTATCTCCATAGGGGATAGTAGTGTGCGCAGATGCCTGTATTTTGTTCGTAATTCTTGCTTGTTCAATTTTCCGATTTTCAATATTAATTAGCTACCCAGCGAATATCTCAATCAGTATCGCCTTTGCCACCTTTCCAGAAGCTATTTTTTTAGACAAAGATATAAAAAAACAATGATACCATGATTTTTTAAGTTAATATCTTTGCAGGGTATGAGAGGACTTTGCTTAGGTCTCATCTTCCACAGGTAAAAATAAAATATAAATAAGCTTTAAATCATTTATTATTAGAGACTTATAATTAATTTTAAACTTATTACTAAATTTACAACAAACATTTTTGGATTTTTAAATTTATTGTGTTAATTTTGAGTCCTGTTCTAAACGTTTAATTGATTTGTTTTATTGTTTTGATTGCTTTTTATAAAAATTCACTTTGATTAAAGCTATCAAAAAAATACAAATTATCATAATGAGCTGTGTATAAATTATCTGAAATTAAATATCAATTACATATTATATATTAATTTACAAAAAAATATTACTTATGTCAAACATTTCAAGAAGATCGTTCCTTCAAAGAGGATCAGCTGCGGCTGCTGCTTTCACGATTGCTCCCAGCTCTATATTGGGAAAAAGTCATGGATATACAGCACCAACAGACAAGTTAAACATCGCCACTGTAGGTATTGGGGGTATGGGTCATGCCAACATCAAGCAAGTTGAAGCTACAGAAAACATTGTAGCCTTGTGTGATGTAGATTGGAGATACGCTAAACCCGTGTTCGATCGTTTTCCAAACGCTAAAAAATTCTGGGACTACCGCAAGATGTATGAAGAAGTAGGCAAATCTATTGATGCTGTAATTGTAGCAACTGCCGACCATACTCATGCCATTATTGCTGCCGAAGGAATGACCATGGGCAAACACATGTTTGTACAAAAGCCTTTGACTCACTCGGTTTATGAGTCTCGTTTGCTAACAAAGCTTGCTGCCAAGCACAAGTTGGCTACTCAAATGGGTAATCAAGGAACTTCTGGTGAAGGAGTAAACCTAATTTGCGAATGGATTTGGAATGGCGAAATTGGTGAAATTACAAAGGTAGAATGTGCTACCGACCGTCCTATCTGGCCACAGGGTTTGAATGTACCAGAAAAAGTAGACAAAATTCCTTCAACTTTGAATTGGGATTTGTTTAGTGGACCAGCGAAAGTACGTCCATTCAACAACATGTATCATCCTTGGAACTGGCGCGGATGGTGGGCTTATGGCACAGGAGCCTTGGGCGATATGGCTTGTCATATTGTTCATCCTGCATTCAAGGCCTTAAAATTAGGTTATCCAACAAAGGTAGAAGGTTCTTCTACATTATTGTTGAATGACTGTGCACCTCAAGCTCAGCACGTAAAATTAACTTTCCCCGCACGCGACCATATGCCTAAGATTGCAATGCCCGAGGTGGAAGTTCATTGGTATGATGGAGGTATGATGCCTGATCGTCCGAAAGGCTTCCCACAAGGAAAGCAATTGATGGGCCCAGGAGGAGGACTTGTTATTTTCCATGGCACAAAAGACACCTTAGTTTGTGGTTGCTATGGCGAACAGCCATTTTTGTTGTCGGGACGCAAGCCCAATGCACCAAAAGTATGTCGCCGTGTGACTCTTTCTCATGAGATGGACTGGGTGCGTGCAAGCAAGGAAAGTGCATCAAACCGCATACAAACAGCTTCGGATTTTTCTGAGGCAGGACCATTCAACGAAATGGTAGTTATGGGCGTGTTGGCGATTCGTCTGCAAGCATTAAACAAAGAACTACATTGGGATGGCAACAACATGCGCTTCACCAATATTGACGACAACGAAACTATCAAAACTTGTATCAAGGATGGTTTCACCATCAAAGATGGTCATCCTTCGTTCAATAAAGATTGGACAGATCCAATAAATGCAAGGGAATTTGCTGCCGAATTGATTAATCACAAATATCGTGCAGGATGGAATCTTCCTTCAATGCCATAATTATTTGGTAATTAACACAAGAAAAAAGGCTGTCTAAATTTTTTAGACAGCCTTTTTTTACTCTATTTAGGGTCTGCTTAAAAAATACATACTTGCTTCTTAAAATTTTATTTTATATCTTTACACATAAAAGCAATTTAGAATTTATGCAAACTTATATAGAACTCCGCGAAATGAAATTTCATGCCTTTCATGGTGTTTTCCCCCAAGAAAATATTGTTGGAAACATATATATCGTCAATTTAAAATTGTTTGTAGATCTACAGCCTGCATCCATTTCAGACAATTTGGAAGATACCGTCAGCTATGCCGACATTTATCAATGTGTGAAAAAAGAAATGCAAATACCGTCGAAACTCATAGAATGTGTGGCAGGAAGAATTTTTAGGAAAATAAAATCCGAATTTCCAACAATTAATAAGCTTGAAGTTAGATTATCCAAACTAAACCCACCTATGGGCGGTGAAGTGCAAGCAGCTTGTGTTGTATTTACTGAGGCATAAAATATCGCTTATATTTGCTCTCTTTTATTATATCAGAAATATCAGAAATATCAGAAAATGAAAGATACACCGCAAATAGAATTTACTGATTAGCCCATTGCTGAAGACATTACTTCCGAGGCTCTGATAAAACTCTGGGAACTGATAAGACGAGGAGAGGTGCAAAATTACCAGGCCATAAAAGAACTGGCTTTCGATGATTTGAAAACTGTGTATCAGGAAGAATTGCTTATGCGCATATCTATGTTAGAATCCTGCGACCCCCAAATAAAAAATAATGCGCAAACTAAAGAACATGCAGCAAGAGCAGATAAAATATAACAACTAGATATTTATGGAACTCTGTATATGACAAGGGTAAAAAAATTACATCATTGTACTGCCTGCGAACTCTATGACCTTTGCCGAGATCTAGGCAAACGCTACGATGGAATAGCACACTATCCGCTGGTAGCAGCACTATTGATGGAAATTGCCGATCGCTAACCTGCTTGGACTAAAGGCCCTAAATAAAAGACCCTAAATAAAGGATTATAAATAAAATCCCCTAAATAAAAGACTGCAAATAATGGATATGAATAGAAAGCTCTTTGTCAGAATAGGACTGTTCGCCGTTTGTCAACCTCTGCTATCACAATCGGCAGCAGAGCCCGACAAACGTCCCAATATACT
>BHEP01000061.1 GCA_003851245.1 Bacteroidales bacterium
CTTATGAGGAGTGATTTATTAGAAAGCAATATCCATATCCTGAGCGATTATTGATACAAGATCCATATTTACCAATTTTTTTTCTCAAACGGGCAATATGCACATCAACAGTGCGCTCCAATACATATCCATCATCGCCCCAGACTATGTCTAAGATCTCATTGCGACTATAGATCCTTTCTTTATTCTTAAGTAAAAGCAGTAGTATTTCAAATTCTTTTTTAGTAAGCGATGCAGATTGACCGTCTATTTCAATCTGCTTATTTTCAATATTTAGGATTAAGCCTTCGACTACAATCATATTTGAGCGTGGCGTAGACCTATTCAAGGTCATTCGCATTTCTATGGCCTTTACTCTTGCAACAAGCTCTTTAATAGAAAAAGGCTTGGAAATATAATCGTCACCACCAATAGAAAATCCTGTAAGCACATCATTTTGTGTGCTTTTGGCTGTCAAAAATATAATAGGAATGGTATTGCCTTCTTTGCGCAAAGCCTCAGCCATATGAAAACCAGACATTCCTCCCATCATTACATCTAAAAGAATGAGTTGGTGATCTTGATTGAGTATTTTTAATGCTTGTTCGGCCGAACTGGCAGTATCAACAATAAAGCCCTCATTTTCGAGATTGAACTGCAATATATCTCGAATATCGGCCTCATCATCTACAACCAATAAGTTTGTTCGTTTGTTTTGTGTATAAGCCTCGTTATTCATCCTCGCCATTTATTTTTTTGTGTCTTATATCCTTTCCTTCAATCAAATAAATAGCAGCCTCTGCAATATTGGTTGCGTTGTCTCCAATGCGCTCCAAGTTGTAAGAAATGCTGTTGATGGATGTAATATTTATCAAGTCTTGCTCACTGAGAGGTACGCCAACAAATGAAACATGCAATTTTATTGTTATCTGATGGAGTAGCTTGTCAAGTTTTTCATCAAACAAAATCGTATTGCGTGCCATTGTATTATCGCCACAAGTGAAAGAATAGACAGCATTTTGAACCATTTCCTGCGCAAATTTAAGCATTGTTTTCAACAAATCTCCGAACTCTTTAAAAACATTGAGCTCCAGATCAACTTTTTGGATGAAATGCACTACATTGAGTATCAAATCGCCAATACGTTCAAGATAGATTGTCATGTCATGATAAGATATAATCATGCGTAAGTCTGCTGCCTTTGGCCCAAAAAAAATAATGGAGTTGATTACCTCTTCTCTTATTTTTACTTCCAAGCTGTCAATAAGCAATTCATTTCGTTCTACAATCTCATAAAAGGACTCATCGCGTTTGTCTTTAATAATGGCGCTTGCAGTAGAAAGTTGCTTGAGTACGAGCTCTGAAAGTAGCTGAAAATCATCCATCAGCTTGTTTAGGTATTTTGCCTTAATTGTTGTCATAACGAAAATAAATAGTTTATTAATAATTTGCTTGCTCCTGATTGTTAGAGAAATTTATCCAAACACTCCCGTCAGGTAGTCTTCGGTACGCTTGTCTTGGGGCTTGGTAAACATTTGTTTGGTCGTATTATATTCAACCAGATTGCCCAAATACATAAACATTGAATTGTCGGAGATACGAGCCGCCTGCGACATGTTGTGGGTCACAATAACAATTGTGTAATTTTCTTTGAGCTCCAACAAGAGCTCTTCCACATGATTGGTTGATATGGGATCCAATGCAGATGTAGGTTCATCCATCAAAAGCAATTCGGGTTTGAGTGCCAATGCCCGAGCAATACACAATCTTTGTTGCTGCCCTCCAGAGAGAAAGGAGCCTTTCTTTGCCAATACATCTTTTACCTCATCCCAAAGTGCCACATTGCGCAAACTGGTTTCCACAATTTCATCTTTCTCTTTCTTTTTGAGACTGATGCCATTGAGTTTATAACCTGCAATAACATTTTCATAAATGCTCATTGTTGGAAAGGGATTGGGACGTTGAAATACCATTCCTGCCCTACGACGAACTTCCATTGGGTTAAGATCAAAGATATTTTTTCCTTTCAACAATATTTCCCCACTGGTTTTTATATTGGGATACAATTCATGGATTCTATTTATGGCTCTAAGTAAGGTGCTTTTACCACAGCCTGAAGGCCCCATAATTGCAGTAATAGTATTGGCCTTTATACCAGCACTAACCTTATCGACAGCATTTTTCCCTGGAACATAAGACACGCTGACATTCTTTAATTCCAAGAGATAATGTAAATTTTGCGAATTTATTGAATTTTCCATTTGTTGGCTATCTGTTTAGCAATTATATTGAGTGTTAATATCAGTAAAAGTAAAAGAAGAGAAGAAGACCATATCATATCCACCAAATTGGGATCGCTATAAAATTCCCATATCAACAAAGGAATAGCACTTGTAGGCTGTGAAATATCCCAATTGATGGCTGTTGCTCCTAAGGTTGTGAGCATCAATGGGGCAGTTTCCCCCATGACACGAGAAATAGCGAGCAATATTCCCGTAAACATCCCTCCAAAAGCCGAAGGTAGCAAAATTTTGAATACGACGGAGCTATACGATGCGCCCAATGCCAAACCTGCCTCCTTCAATGTGCCAGGAAGCAATTTTAATGTTTCTTCGGTAGAACGAATTACCAAGGGCAGCATCATTATTGCCAAAGCAGCGCTTCCTGCCAAGGCTGAATAGCCATGCAAGGGTTTCACCACCCAGGCATAAGCAATAATACCCACCACAATGGAGGGAGTGCCTTGTATCAAATCGGTGAGGTAGCGAACTACAGAAGCAAATAAGGACTCCGATTTTTCAGCCAAATAAACGCCAGCAAAAATGCCCAAAGGAATGGCAATCAACATGGCTAAAATCAAAATTAAAAATCCGCCTGTAATGCCATTCAAAACTCCTCCTGGAATTACTTCGCCAGTCATCTTTGCCAAAATAGCATCCATAGAGGTGGGCGCAATTTCGGTGAAAAGGGCAATATTAAATTGTTTATAACCTTTCTTTAGCAATTCAAAAAGTATAAAAAATAAGGGCAACATAGTCAAAGCAGACATGCCACAAACAAAATAATAAAACAATCTGTTTTTTAGTATACGCATGATATAATTTACTAATTCAAAAAGTTTTTTTTACCAAATTGGCAACAAAATTAATCAAAGCTGTAATCAAAAACAACAACAAACCAATGGCAAATAAGGACTCTAATTTCAAACCATGTGCTTCACCAAACTGATTGGCAATGATACTTGCCATAGTATTGCCTGTATCCGAAAGGCCTGATGGTATGCTGTTGGTATTGCCAATGAGCATGGTTACAGCCATTGTTTCGCCCAAGGCTCGCCCTAGAGCTAAAATATAGGATGCTAAAATTCCTGAACCAGCAACAGGAATACTGACGGCTCCAACAACTTCCATACGGGTAGCTCCCAAACTGTATGCTGCCTCTTTTAAGTCGTTGGGAACCATGCTTATAAACTCAGAACTAAGGGAAGAGGCATAAGGAATAATCATAATTGCCAAAACCAAGGAGGCGGTAAGTATGCCAAAACCTTGCTCGCTAAGTTGGAGTGATACAATAAGTGGTCGCAGGGTATAAAAACCCCACAAGCCATAAACTATGGAGGGTATTCCTGCCAACAAACCAACTACTGCTCCTACAAAACTTGCTAATTTTGTTCCCTTAAAATATTCTCCCGTAAACAATGCTACGGGAAAAGAAAATGGAAGGCAAAATAGCAATGCCAAAATAGAGGTGCTAAGTGTGCCCACAATAAAAGATAGGGCTCCATATTTTTCCTGCCCTTCTCGAGGATTCCAATCCGAAGAGCTTATAAATTCAAAGAAACCGAAATGCTGAAATGCACCCATTGACTGACTCACCAAGGCATAAATGATACCCGATGCTAGCAACAAAATAAAAGTTGCTGACAAAAATAGTGTGCCTTTAAATATTTTGTCTTTCACACCTAAAATAATTATGAGTTCTTATGAGGGGTTCTAAAAATTAAATTTTTCGACGCTGTCAAGGCTGATAAAGAAGGGAGTTTGCCTTTGCAAATGACCATTTAAAATCCCGTAGACAAGGAAGAAAAAGCAATTTATAGAAGTCCCGTTATTAATTGTAAAAATACCCCTCTATATACTATTGTAGATTACTGGTAATGGGTAATTCGTTGTAGGAAACTTGCTTGAGCAAATCTTTGGCATTCTGCAATGCCTGTATAGATAGTGGTGAGTAATGTACTTTTGAGGCAAGAGATTGTGCATCCTCACTCAAGATATAATCCATCAAATTGGTCAAAGCCTGTGCCTGTGCTTTCGTTCGCCCGTTGTAGTATTGGTCTTTGTAAATCAATATCCATGTAAAACAAGAGATGGGATATGCTTTCTCGTTACTTGAGTTGCTTATTGAAGTCCGCATATCTGAGGGCAGATCAATATCCGCGGCGGCGGAAATACTTTCTGTATTGGCTTCGATATAATTGCCTGAGGCATTTTCTACTTTTGCATTGGCTATTTTAAGAGACAAGGCGTATTCCGAACCTACATATCCAATGGCTCCCTCTGTTTGGAGGACT
The DNA here is from genome assembly GCA_003851245.1 of Bacteroidales bacterium. Taxonomy (GTDB): domain Bacteria; phylum Bacteroidota; class Bacteroidia; order Bacteroidales; family Azobacteroidaceae; genus BHEP01. The sequence continues at coordinate 4,553 of BHEP01000061.1, forward strand.
GTTCCAGCCACTCCTGGATTGCCTTTGGCAGCGATTCCTACAGGCCATTTGAGTGATTTTCCAACACCCATTATTTCTGCCCACCGAGGACTCACCTTACTCAAATAATCACTAAAAACATGGGTTGTACCGCTCCCATCCGACCTATATACGGGAGTTATTGTTTTGTTGGGTAAACTCAAAGAAGGATTTAATGCAGCAATTTGGGGGTCGTTCCAAACCTTGATATCGCCTAGAAAAATGCCTGAAATAACACTTCCATTCAGATTGAGTGTAGGCAGGTCTGTAAGATTATATGCCAAAACAACTGCGCCCATGCAAGTGGGTATATGCAAAATGGCAGCTGACATTTCTTTCATCTCTTGCTCACTAAGGAAGGCATCGGTAGCTCCAAAATCGACCGTCTTATCTTTCAGACTGCGAATACCTCCGCCACTCCCAATTCCACCATAAGTGAGCTTATTTCCCATTTCTTTGGTGAAATTCTTGAAAATAATATTGTAATATGGCAAAGGGAAAGTTGCTCCAGCGCCAGAGATTGCGACACTGGAAACATCTCCTTCTTTTGCGTTTTGCGTACATGCACAAGCAAGTAATGCCAAGATTAAAATTCCTCCAAACTTTCTCATCTTTTTTATTTATTCGTTTATTATTCGTTTCAAGCACCTTAAGTATCACATAATTCACAAGTGCTGCAGATTTTATATTATCTATTTCACTGCTGCAAATTTATGCGAAAAATGTAACTATAATATTACGAAATTGTTACATTTTGGTTACGAACGAAAATATCTTACAAATAAAAAATAAGGGAGGAGACCACTATAAGGCAATCAATACCCAAAAGCCTACTTCACCTCTTCAGTCAATTCTTGGGTTTTATCCTCATCTCCCTTTAGATAGGAAGGCAGATTCAAACCTGCCATATTAAATAAGTCGTTGAGAGGAGGAACAGTTTTCATCATTCCCGACACGAAATTGGCGGTCGAAGTATTGCCATCACCATTGCCTTTGCCCGAATCCCAAACCGTAATCTTGTCTATTTTAATGTTTTTAACTGCTTCTACTTGCGTTTTAACGAGCTCCGGCAATTTTTCTATCAACAATAGTTGGAAAGCCTTGGTAGGATCTCCACCTGCTGCAGCCACAATGTCCTTATATCCTTCGGCTTGCTTGGTCAATATTTCAAACAATCCCTTTGCCTCGGCTTCCATTTTTGCAAATATGGCATCAGCCTCTCCTTTGGCATTTTCTCTAATAGTTTCTGCTTGGGCCTGAGCTTCTATGATGGCTCTTTGTTTGGCAATTTCGGCAGGAACAACAATATTGGCAATTTGTGTAGATCGCTCTCTTTCAGAACGCGCCAACTCGGCTTTTTGCTCTGCCACATAAGAGGCTTGCAGGGCCTGTGCTTGCTGAATTTTTTCTGCAGATATGGCTATCTTTAGGGCTTCGGCTTCTTTTTCCCTCCTTAGAGCTTCCGAATTAGCGATGTCTATCTTTGCCGCATTTTCTCCTTGCACAGCAATGGCATTAGCCTCCGAAGTTTTTACCCTGGTATCTCTTTCGGCTTCTGCCCTACCAATTGCCTCATCTTTCATTGCTACAGCAATGCTCACTTCCCTATCCTTTTGGGTTATTGCAATCTTAACATCCCTATCTCTATGTGTTTCGGCAATTTGGGTATCTTTTTCCCTGTCTGCCAGAGCCTTTCCTATCTCTCCAATTTTTTCCTGTTGGGCAACAGATATTTTGGCTTCATTGATAGCCTTAGCTGCAGCTTCTTTTCCCAAAGCCTCAATATATCCAGATTCATCATTGATGTCAGTAACATTAACATTGATCAATTTGAGTCCGATTTTTTTGAGCTCGCTATCCACATTCATAGAAATATTGTCCAAAAACTTATCCCTATCTGAATTTATTTCTTCAATTGTCATGGTAGCAATCACCAAACGCAATTGACCAAAAAGAATGTCTTTTGCCAACTCTTGAATTTGCTCAAAGCTAAGTCCCAACAAACGCTCGGCAGCGGTATTCATACTATCAGTCTCGGTAGAAATGGCTATAGTAAAACGACAGGGAACATCCACCCTAATATTTTGCCTGCTCAGAGCATTCATCAAATTTGCCTCTATAGACAGAGGCTTGAGGTCTAAAAAAGCAAAATCTTGAATAACAGGCCATATAAACTTACCGCCTCCATGAACACACTTGGCAGAAGTGCCGCCTGTGCGTCCATAAATCACTAAAATCTTGTCCGAAGGGCATCGTTTATACCGCGAAACTAAGGCGGAAACTGTAACGAAAAAAACTATTATAGCAACTACCGCCAAGGCTATTGGTGTCATCATCACGTCTAAATCCATATTTATTATTTGTTAATTATTGTTTGTTAGTTATTGTTTGTTAGTTGTTGCTATAATGCTTTCTCAACGATAAGCATTGTGTTATTTTCTATTTTCAAGACCTTGACTAGAGCGCCTGTAGGAATCCTTTCTTGCTCTGTCATTGCATCAAGTTCGTGAATAGACCCCTTGACGCTAATCAGAATTTTCCCCTTGCCGCTCTTGGCTTCTGGAATTGTAAGGTAAACTTCCGCCGTTTTATTGATAGTCTCTGAAAATTTAAAGGTATTGTCTTCTGACAATTTTTGAACCTGCTGCATCAAGAAGAAAAAAAGCAGGAAAAATACCAGACCTATCAAAAACGACAGACCTATTAGCAAACTGCTGCTTTCTATAGAATTGTAAAAAGAAATTCCCGACCAGCTAAAGCCCAACAAAAAATTAATCATATTGCGCAACGAAAAAAGTTGGAATGGCGAATCGCCGCCGCTCAAATCGCCTTCAAAATTAGCATCCAAGCCATCCGTAGCATCCGTACCGACAAAGGTTAGTATGGTTTGAACAATAAAAACAAGACTGGTAGGAATGGCTACAAACCAAAATGTCCTGAGAAAAACTGGCATACTTTCAAATACTTCCATATTATTATTGTGTTTTTAAAAGGTTTTGTAAAACGCAGAAATAAAACTTAGAATAAAGTCTATAAAGTTAATGAAAAAAATAGATAAACAGGGAAAATTGAATTAAAATAGATAAAATTCGTATATTCGCAGATATTTTAATGAAGACATTTAATAAAACAATGTAAATATGAGACTCTTTACAACCCTCTTTTTGCCTTTTTTAATGGCAGGTATAAGCCTGCCTTGCCTTGCCTCCAATGGTTTTAAAACTGCAGTATTTTCGCCAAAAATAAAGACTTTGACGGTAAATGTTGTAGATAATTGGGGTGTGCCTCCCGTGATTGAGCTTGAAGATGGCAGAGAAATAGAAATTCAGTTTGATGAGTTGTCGTCGCAACCAACACGCTTTGTATATACCCTCACCCACTGCAATGCTGATTGGACTCCCTCGCAACTACAACAATCAGAGTTTATGAGCGGTTTTCAGTATTTACCCATCCAGGATTACGATTATTCAAAAAACACGCGAGTAGATTATATAAATTATAAAATTTTTCTTCCAAATCAGGATCTCACCATGAAGGTGTCGGGCAATTATTTGGTGAAGGTATTTCGTGAAGACGACCAGAGCAAGGTGATACTGACGGCTTGCTTTGCTGTCAAAGAATCATTGGTAGATATTGATATGGAGATTAGTTCCAATACAGATATTGATTTCAACAAAGAGCATCAACAAGTAAGCTTTAGTATCAATCTTGGCAATAACAAGACAATTCAAGCCCAGGATATAAAGGCTTTTGTGCAACAAAATAGTAGAACAGACAACCAAACTAATCTACTTAAAGTGCAAAGCATTATTGGCAATAGGCTAGATTATAATCATAACAGAAACCTCATTTTTGAGGCTGGCAATGAGTATAGGCGTTTCGAGATGATCACTACCGCCTACAATGGAATGGGCATAGAATCGGTAGACTATTTTGAACCCTACCATCATGTGAGCCTAAAGCAAGACCTGATTAGATCTAAGCGTGTTTATTCTTTCGACAAAGACCAAAATGGCCGGATTTTTATTCGCAGTGCCAACGCCATAGACTACTCCACAGAATCAGAATATTGCTTTGTCCACTTCTCTCTACTTGCAGAAAAACCATTTGCCGAAGATGTTTATATACTTAGCGAAATGTACAATTACAATCTCGACGAAAACAGCCGTATAGACTACAATATAGAAAGCAAGGCATACGAAAAAACCGAACTTCTCAAACAGGGTGTATACAACTATATGTATGTATGCAAAAAGCCTAAAACAGAAAAAGCCTATACTGCTCTCATTGAGGGAAATTATTACCAAACAGAAAATGAATATACCCTATGGGTCTACCATCGACCTTTTGGTGGCAGATATGACAAACTCATAGGGGTAAAAACTTTTTAGAATTTCTTATTATTCTTTTTTTCTCTTTTTTCCTCTTTTTTTTCCTTTGCTGTTTTTAGAGGCTCTTTTTTTACAGCTTTTTTAGCATCCTGACTCTTTGCCATAATCTTTATTTATAAGTTTAATGTGACATCATACCTCCTCACTGAGGAGACTGCAAATTTAATAAATAGTAAGTGAGAAACAATAAAAGAGTGGCAAAAATTAACGACAAAGAATCATTATTGACAATTTAAGGGATAATATTTGATTTTAATAAATTTAATAAATACCTTTGAGCTTTTAATTTAAGAAATCAAATTACAATTTTTTAAAAATAAACTAAATGAATACATTATTGTTTTTACAGAACATAGGAACCGCGGAACTAGTTATCATTGTTGTAATTGTTCTTCTGCTGTTCGGAGGTAAAAAAATTCCTGAGCTCATGAAAGGTGTAGGTAAGGGAATAAAAAGCTTCAAAGAAGGAGTAAAGGGAATTGAAGACGACATCGACAAGGACAGCATGAGCGACAAAAAAGACTGACTCGCTTTATGATTGAAAATGAAATGTCCTTCTGGGATCATTTAGAAGAACTTCGCTGGACTCTGGCTAGATCAATAATTGCGCTATTGATTTTTGCAATCGCTGCTTTTGCAATGATGCCTCATATTTTTGATCAGTTTATTTTAGCCCCATGTAGAGCCGACTTTTTCTTGTACGACTACATGTGCAAGGTAAGTGCAGTACTCTCTATTTTGCCTGATTTCTGCGATAATGATTTCCATGTTGAGATTGTCAATATCAACCTGGCTTCGCAGTTTTTTAAGCATATGAGTGCCTCGTTTTATTTGGCATTGGTACTTACCTTCCCCTACTTGGTATTTGAGCTTTGGCGTTTTGTAAGTCCCGCACTCTATGAGCACGAGAAAAAAAATATACGGTGGGCCTTTGTGTTTGGCACTCTTATGTTTTTTGTAGGATGCGCCGTGGGATACGGCCTTGTATTTCCAATGACCCTACGTTTTTTGGCTACCTACGAATTGAGTGCGGAAATAAAGAACCAGGTATCAATAGATTCCTATATGGACAACTTTCTTATGCTTATATTTGTTATGGGCATAGTCTTTGAATTTCCCTTGGTATCTTGGCTATTATCAAAAATGGGACTATTGAAGAAATCTTTTTTCAAGAAATACCGACGACATGCCATTGTTGGTCTTGTTATAGCAGCTGCTATAATAACCCCTTCGGGCGACCCTTTCACTCTTTCGGTGGTATTTTTTCCCCTCTATTTCTTGTATGAACTCAGCAGCTTTTTTGTTGCAGCAAATGAGAAAGAAGAAGATGATGAAGATGAAGAGTAGTTGGTTTTAAATCAATCGTCGCAATCGTTTAGCTCCGCTCCATTTTCTCTAATATGATTTAGTAGAGATCTATAGATATTATTTTGGCAAAGCAGGTCTTCATTCCCTAGAATGAAGACCTGCTTTCTTGCCCTAGTGAGCACCACATTTAGCTTTCTATCTATAATACAATCGTCTTCGATCATTATGTTGGGCAAGTTTTCCACTTGTGCTTTCGACTGTATTGCGAAAGAATAGATTATAATATCTCGCTGGCTGCCCTGAAATCGCTCCACGGTGTCAACTACAATACTGGACAGCTCGTCTATACCTGTATCTACAAGAGCCCTGCGTATAAGTGCCATTTGGTTGCGAAAAGAGGTGATAATTCCTATCGTAGAAGGCTCAAAACCACGGTTTTTACCACTATTTATTTCGCCATTTATTTCTTTATTATGCAGTCCGTCATTGTGATATTTATAAAGTGTTTTTACGATTTTTATAATTTTCTCCACCTCATCGTGACTCACTTTGCTGGCTGTGTCTTTGACCGATGGCTTAGAAGAAGAAAACAACAAACGCTCGTGGCATACAAGGTTCTCCCAAGCTGTATAGTGTGGTAAATCAATATTTGGCATACACTCTATTTGATGATCAAGCTTGGCACTTAATAATTTGCCTCCATAAAAATAATCTGAGGGAAAAGAGGCTATCGCAGGGTGCATTCGTCCCTGCACAGTGAGCGTGTCGTATGCCTGATGGTTTTCTGTTTTCTTATAAAAAAAATAAAGCCTCTCAAAAAGAGAATTGCTTAAATTAAACATGCCTATATCTTTTAGCTGACTCTCGCCAATACTACTCTCCTCTGAAGATTGCAGAACTACGGCAGGAAGTTGCTTATAATCGCCAATTAAAATAAACCTCTTTACCGCATTATTTTGATCCTTATCTTTTGCACAAAGTATACCCAATAGTTGGGGTTCCAGCAATTGTGTTGCCTCATCTACAATAGCGGTATGGAAGGTTCTGCTCAAAAACAAGTCCGACTTGGCCCACAAAGAAGATGCTGTTCCCACATAAATTGTGCAAGAATCCAATACTGCATTTACCTGAGTCCTATTGTCACAAATCTTGAGACGCTGTTCAAATAAATTTGAACGAAAAAGAGGATTACAATTCAACTCACTACCCACCCTTATATAGTTCAATGAGGGGTCAATTGCATGCAGGGTCTGGCAAATCTCATCTACAGCCCTATTTGTATATGCCAATAAAAGAATATTTCCAACTTTTTTATCAATAAGATCTTCTACCATCAAATGCAGTGCCAAAGAGGTCTTTCCCGTGCCTGGAGGCCCAACGAGCAAGAAACAATCTTTTGCTGCCATAGCCTTATCTACCACTTTTTGAATTGACAAAGTTTGAATATTTGATGCTGATAGATTCTCAAAATGCGGAAGACGCTGACAAAGCAATAAATCGCGCCTATCTTTTTTGGCCATCATAAAAGCCACTAAGGACTTATACATCCCATTGTAAGAGGCATCCATATAGTCGTGCTCAATGGCATAAAAGCTACCTACAGGCAAGACGGATAGATTGCGCTGTTGCGATCGCACTCGCACCCTTATGAGCGTAGAGTCCAGCAATTCTATTGCGCCCTTGAAAACCTGTCGATTATTGGGTGTGTCGGTTTCGTCATTGCGCGCATACAAAATAATGGCATCGCCCTGCCTGAAATTAGGAATATAAAAATTGTCGTAAGTAGGAATTATAAACTCAAGAAAATGATTTGCCTCATCTGCCTTATTTATACTGATTCTAAGTCCGTATAATATCGATGCTGCATCTTTTTTTTGTTCAAAACTAGCATTCCACAGATTTGCCAAACGAACCTCTCCCTCATCGCATCGCAAGCCTAGCTTGGACAGCCAAAGCTCCTTACAGACAAATGTATAGAGACGATTAAAATACATCTGCTCCAAATTATTTAGCAACAAAAAATTGACCTGCAAATGGTCTATATTAGGTTTTAAGTACTGATTAAAAAACCTATTATTTAGTTCTTCCGTATTGAGTGTGGCAGAATTTATTTTACCAATAATAGCATTGGTATGTTCTAAGCTGTTTTTATTTTGGATAAGATACTCTATGCCAACGATAGCATTTCTTAGCCTCAAGGCCTTATGAAGCTGCTGTCGGGAATGATTTTCCCTAGAAAGTTTTGGATATTTTGAATAAAGCAGGTAGGAGCCAACATCATCTGGATCCTTATTTAAGTTGAACTCTATCACTGCTAGATACAAACTCATCTGCATGTAGTGATTCTCTGCTGAATTTATATACTGTCCTGAGGAAAAGTCTTCTATTGCCTTTCCCGATTTTAGTTCTACAAAAGCCGAATGGTCGCTAAGCATAAGATCCAATCGCCCCTGTATGCCTAGGGTATTGCAAATAAAAGAAGGCTCCAATATAATTTTTTCCCTATCTATTTCTTCCAATTTAAATTGAACATCTACCACATGTTTGATTTGATTGAATTGCATCTTACACTGCTCAAAAAACATCTGCTCTTCCTTAGAATTTTTAAGATCCTCGCAGGCAGCAAACTCAAAGGGGGAAGTGTGAAACATTTTTCGTAAAACCTCTAAGTATTCTAAGGGCGCAGCGGCATTTTCGTTTACAATTTGATCGATAAAATAATTTGCCGTATTTCCCAAAAGAATGTGCCGTGTATTTACTGATAGTTTCAGACGTGCCAAGATATAATTTAGAGGGTGATGACCAAAGACCTTGAAACACTCTGCCAAAGAACTTATGTCAAGCAAATAGTCTGGCTCGTAAACGAAAAATTCAATTTCATAAAAGCCATTATCAATTTGCTGTAGGTGTATAAGATTTAATATCGTAGTGCTACTAAATGCAGAGATATTGTGCTCTAATTCTTTTCTTTGATCAGGCTTACAATATACATCAATGCACTGATTGCTATCAACAGATTCGGTAAATAAGATATTTTCGTTGAAAGCGACAAATCGCACCGTGGTAAACTGCATAACATTAATCCTTATCTACATGAATATCCTTGGGCGCATATTTTTCATGAAACTCCAATCCTATTGTAGTTGTTGCTCCTACAATTTTTGCTGGATTGCCAACGAGCACCGAATTGCTAGGAATATTTCCTTTAACAACTGCTCCAGCTCCAATAATACAATTATCTCCAATGCGTGTGCCAGGCAGCAAAATAACTCCAGCTCCAATAAAACAGTTTGATCCGATAGACACCGATTTGAAAACAGCAACATCCTGAGGAAGCTCTTTCCCTATCGACCGCAGTGCCGTTGTATACGAATAGTCGTGGCTGAGAATTGTTACATTTCTTGATATAGCTGCCCTGTCACCGATTTCCAAGCCTCCCAAGGGGTCTAGGTAGGTATTTAAATCAATATACCTAGGAACGCCAATAAACTTTACTCCATTGTGTTTGTGAGCCTTGCAAATAAGGTACATATAGACGCTCCTCTTTCTTGTCAACCTAGAAAAAGCTGCCAAAGTTTTATAGAAATAGAAAAAAATACGTTTCATTGTGTATTCATACTAGAGAATTTAAATAATTTAAGCCTTAGTCGCAAAGGAAGAAACGAAATCAAAAGATAAATAATAATTTTCGCTTGTAATGGATTGTATTTCAAGGATAAAAAAGCTTCTCGAAAAACGAGTCTAAAGTTTGTTGGAAACCGCATCAAAATAGAAAGCTGCGTTTTGTGCCACAGAGAAATGTAGTGTCGCAAACCAATAAGTTCCGGATTTTCTTTCTGAAGCTTTTGTAAGTCCAAAGCCATAATATCTGATTTGTTCAAATTACGCGGACTATTATTGAACTGATTAAAATTAAAATTATATACAGCATTTTTTTTTGTGCTGTAAGCAATCTTATATTTCATGGCTAGTTTTGCCCATGTTAGCAGATCCTCTCCTGAATGTACGCCTAAAGGAAATCCACCAATTTCGAGAAAACAAGTTTTTTTTGCTACTACATTTATCGAACAAATTGGGGGATGCGAACTAGAGGCTACTTCAAAATAATTATCCAACAAGCCTTGGCTGGTATTAAAGGGCAATTTATTTATTATTGCCGGCAATACTTTGCCTTCTACATTTCTAAATTCGTAGGCACAAACATAAACGCTACATTGAGAAAAAGATTCTATCAAGCCAACCTGAGTAGACAAATAATCTGGCTTCCAATAATCGTCGGCATCCAACAAGGCTATAAAATTATATTTTGCCATTGCAATACCCCTGTTGCGAGCCGCCGAAACTCCTTGATTTTCTTGAGAAATAAGACGGATTCTACAGTCAGTATTTATTTCTACAATTGCTAGACTATTGTCAGTACTGCCATCATTGACAATAATTATTTCAAAATCTTGAAATGTCTGAGCAAAAACTGAATCCAATGCATTCTTTATTTGGTCTTGCTTATTATATAGCGGGATAACAATACTAATCATAATTCAACGTCCTCCTGTTATTATGGTGTAAAATGAGAAACAGTATTTCTTTAGTAAGAAGCCCACAAAGAAACTAATAATTATGGCAGAAAAAGCAGAAACAAAATATATCAACAAACTTGTATTCGGCGAAGAACCCAAGAGGAAAAATGAGCCTTTTTTCAATATCGTTAGCAAAGGCTCGTGAAAGGCAAAAATGAAAAATGAAAGAGAGGAGATCTCCAAACATTTTGAACTTGGCTGACCAAATGAATCAACAAACCTATCATAGGAAAACCAAATAGTAATAATTCCTATACAAATACCTATTCTATGAAACCATATTGGGTCATAGTATTCTTTAAAGATAATAAATATAAACCATACAAGAAAGAAAAAATAGATAATATTTTTTATAAGAGTATTTTCCAATGCAATTTTCTTTGTGGACAAAAGACCACCAAAATAGAAAAATAAAACAGACTCGTTGCTAATAAAAATTAAGCTTACATCGGCAATCCACAGCGCAAAGAAAGCCAGTAAGAATACCAC
>BHEP01000062.1 GCA_003851245.1 Bacteroidales bacterium
CAATAAAGCACACAATAGACTTCAAATAGATTAGGAAACCTCTTACATTCCAAAACTGATTTTACCTATGTATTCATAAATACAACTTGCCAAACCAACGAGCAAAATACCCATACTACAAATCACGAGGCTGGATTTATTAAATATTTCGACTTTAATAGGCGATATGGCATCCGCTTCTGGCTCATTGATAAATATTGCTTTTATTATGAGTAAATAATAGAATAAAGATACCACTGTATTTAGCAAGGCTATAAACACCAATAGATATTCGCCCTGAGCGGCGGCGGCGGCAAATATAAAGAATTTACTGACAAAACCCGCAAGAGGGGGAATGCCTCCCAAAGAAAATACTGCCAGCATCATCACAAAAGACAGCCTAGGATTGCTCTTGTAAAGGCCATTATAATCGCTTATCTTGACCTTGCCCGACTGATCTTCTATGGCCGAAATAACACCAAACACGGCAAGGTTGGAAAAAACATAAACCAATACATAGTATACTACCGAGGTCATGCCCTGAGCTGTGCCAGCAATAATACCCAGCAAAATATATCCTGCCTGAGAGATGGAAGAAAAAGCAAAAAACCGCTTGATGTCTTTTTGCCGTATAGCAAAGAGATTTCCTACAGTAATAGTTACTACCGACAAAACCCACAATATGGGATGCCAAATATCCTTGAGCGATGAAAAAACATGGTAGATGGCAAAAATTAGGGCGAAAGCTGCTGCACCCTTAGACACTACAGATAAATATGCTGTTACCGGCGTAGGCGAACCCTCATAAACATCGGCCGTCCACAGATGAAATGGCACAAGGGATATTTTGAAGGCAAGGCCTACAAAAAATAATACAAAACCAAAAATAACCATTGGCGAACTCTGCATTAAGGCATTCATATCACTAAAATACATGGTGCCCAAGGCTCCGTAAAGAAAGGAAAGACCAAAAAGCATGATGGCTGAAGAAAAGGCCGACATCAAAATATATTTCATGCCCGCTTCTGCCGATTTCTCCTGGTATTTATTGAAGGCTGCCAAGCAGGCCAAAGGCAGGGAGGCGGTTTCCATACCAATATATAGCATCATAAAATTGCCTGCCGAAATCATCAAAAACATTCCCAACAAGGTTACCAAGGTAATGGTGAAAAACTCTCCTCGCTTATGAACTGTATCGTCTCGTTGTAGCCAGGCGGAGCTCTGCATAAAAACAATCAATACCGCAATGTTTAAAATGTTTTTCATCACCACTGTCATCTCCGAACTGATGTAAAGACCTCCAAAGGCCTCGCCCATAGGAACTGAACAAAAGAGCCCATAAATAGTGTGTGCCGCAAAAAGCAGGCAGCCTACAGATTGAAACCATCGCTTGCCGCCTTCTGAACAAAATATATCATAAAGAAGCAAGAAAACAAAGATGGCTATCAAACTCATCTCCTGTTGCATGTACAAAAAATTACTGAAATCCATAAGAGCAAATTAATGAATAATGATTAATGAATAATGAATAATGATTACCCATATACTTACAATATTGAAAGTCGTGAAATAATAGGAGCTAAACTATCGCCGATAAGATTGAAAAAAACTGAGGGGTATATTCCAATAGCTACAATACATACGATAAGACTTACTGCCGACACTTTTTCGTACCAAGTGGCATCCGAAAGCTTTAGGTGAGATTCATCCAGAACAGGCCCGTAAAGTATTTTACCAACGGTGCGCAGAATATAAACTGCAGTAATAACTATCGAACAAGTTGCTGCAACTGTCAATACTCTACGAAACATATCGTCGTGTTGAAATGATCCTACAAAAATTGTCATTTCTGCAACAAAACCGCTCAAAGAGGGAAGCCCCAAGGATGCCAAACCTGCAATCACATAACAAACCGAGGCAAAGGGCATAATCTTCATCAAGCCGCCCATCTGTCGTATATCGCGGGTATGTGTTCGTCCATATATCAATCCTATGAGGGCAAAAAATAGGGCCGTCATCAATCCATGTGAGAGCATTTGTAAGACTGCACCTGTCATTGCTGTCTTGTTAAGCATAAGAAGGGCAAACAATACCAAGCCACAATGGCTTACCGACGAATAGGCATTGATGTATTTAAGGTCGGTTTGAACAACTGCACTCAGTGCGCCATAGACAACACTTATGCCAGTAAGGATGAGGAAAATCCACGAAAGTTCCTGCGCTGCTTCGGGCATCAAATTGATGGCTACACGAAAGCATCCATAACCGCCCAGTTTCATTAAAACTCCTGCATGCAGCATTGAAACTGCTGTTGGTGCTGAGGCGTGTCCGTCGGGCGACCAGGTATGAAAGGGAAATAAGGCTCCCAAAACTCCAAAACCCAAAAAAGTAGCTGGAAAAATCCAATATTGCTGCTCAATGGGTATGTGCATATTGGCCAATTCCAAAATATTCATGCTGGTATGCCCTGAAGTATAGTAGATGCCCAAGATGCCTATCAGCAGGAAGGCTGAGCCGCCCATGAGCATCAATGTAAGTTTCATTGCTGAGTATTCTTTCTTGCCCGTACCCCAAACGCCTATCAATAGATACATGGGTATCAAAGCTAATTCGTAGAATAGGAACATAGTAAAAAGGTCTAAGGAGATAAAAAAACCGTAAACCCCTATCGCTAGCAAACAATACCATAAAAAATATTCTTTTGCCATATCCATATTCCACGAAGAGAAAACCCCCGTAAATATAATCACCGAAGTGAGTATTATCATCAATATAGATATGCCATCAACTCCTACCGAATATTGGATATTGAGCGAGGGATACCACATTGTGTTGGAGACAAACAACATTTCCTCCGAAGAGATTGCGCGTTCTTGCACAAACATATAGCTAAGGTAGGCTGTCAACAACAAAAGTATTGATGCTCCCGAGACCATGGTTGATCGCACTTGTTGCATGTTTTTGCAAAAAAACAGCACCAGCATCATCAACAAGGGTACTAATATGAAAGAAGATAAAATATTATTCATTATTCATTATTCATTTAAAAGTGCATAAGTAGCAATTGCCAGCGTTCCTACAACAAAAACCCAGGCATAAAACTGAATTTGTCCCGATTGAAAACCCCTAATTGCGTAAGCTATTTTCTGAGTAATAGATGCCAAGGCATCGAATGCTGCGTCAATTACATTTTTGTCAAACCAGGCAATGGGCATACATATCCATTTGAAAATAATGCTCTTGGTAATAAACATCCATACCTCATCCAAATAAAATTTATTGAGTGTGGCCGTATAAAATCCGCCAAAAGATTTTGCCAATTCTGCGGGCTTGTCTCCGCCTTTCATATATAATACCACAGCGCCTGCAATTCCTAGCAGTGCAACTCCAATGCCCGAGGCTGCAATTGACCAGTCTATATGTGCGTCAAAGCCAATATTGTCGGTACTCACAAAACTAGAAAATGGTATGAAACCTGTCACTATAGATAAAAATGCCAAAAACAAAAGAGGGAAAGACATCTGCCAAGGAGATTCGTGGGGCTTATGCGCCCCTGCATATTCCTTAGTTTTTCCCCAAAAGATATTAAAATATAGACGAAACATATAAAATGCTGTAAGACCGGCAACTATCCAAAGGCTGGCGAACAAAAATTTGTCGTGATGAAATGCTGCTGCCAATATTTCGTCCTTACTAAAAAATCCTGAAAATGGAGGTATTCCTGCTATTGACAAGCATGCTATAAGGAAGGTGATATGTGTAATGGGCATAAATTTTCGTAAATTTCCCATATCTTTCATCTCATTGCTGTGTACTGCATGAATAACAGAACCGGCTCCTAAAAATAGCAGAGCCTTAAAAAAAGCATGTGTAAACAGATGAAACATAGAAGCCATGTAGCCCAATCCATCATGATCGCCATAGCCCGACACGCCCAAGGCAACCATCATATAAGCTATTTGAGAAATGGTGGAAAATGCCAATACTCGTTTTATATCCGTTTGAGTGATGGCAATAAGTGCCGCAAAAATTGCAGTGAATGCTCCTATGTAGGCTATCATATTCAAAATGTCGGGAGCTGCAAAGAAGTATACAGGAAATAGTCGGGCTACCAAATAAACTCCTGCAACAACCATGGTAGCTGCATGAATCAATGCCGAAACGGGTGTGGGACCTTCCATGGCATCGGGCAACCAAATATGCAGGGGAAACATGGCTGATTTGCCAGCGCCTCCCATAAAAATAAGTGCCATCGCCAAAGACGCTATCGACAAGCCCATAAATGATGCGCCTGCGGTAGAATTGACTACCAAGGAGGCATGATCGGCAGTAAGTTGTCCAAAATCAAAAGTCCCCGTATAATAAGATAGCACCAAAATGCCCAGCAAGAAACCTAGGTCGGCAAAACGTGTAACTATAAATGCTTTCTTGGATGCCGACACTGCCGAAGGCTTGGTATAATAAAAGCCTATGAGCAAATAAGAGGAAACACCTACCAACTCCCAAAAGATATACATCTGAAAGATATTGGTGGCTACAACCAATCCCAGCATAGAAAAACTAAACAAGGAAAGATAAGCAAAATAACGCTGAAAGCCTTTTTCTCCCTGCATATATGCCAAACTGTAGATATGCACCATCAAGGAGACGGTAGTAATAACTACCAACATCATCACCGAAATAGGGTCTAAAAGTATGCCCAAGTCAATGTGCAAGTTATCGGTAAAGCGCAGCCACTCAAAACTAAAAGGTATAAGCTCCTGAAATACTCCTCCGACCTTTCCCTCCACAAAAAAATATTTGTAGGCAGTGAAATAAGCTAGTACAGTGATTGTTAGCATGCCCAATGTGCCAACAAGTCCTGCAAAGAGAGGCTTCATCTTGTGCCCTGCCAGTCCTAAGATCAAAAATAGCACAATGGGTAATAGTAAAATCAATAGTGTAAATTCCATAATTAATTTTTCAGTTTATTCATGCTACGCACATTTATACACTGTATATTTCTATACACATTAATTATAATGGCAATAGAAATGGCTGTCTCTGCTGCTGTTATTGCTATTCCGAAGAGGGTAAAAAACATGCCCTCCATACTTCCAGGAAATAGATAGCGGTTGAAGACAGCAAAATTTATCTCTACCGCATTGAGCATAAGCTCCAAAGAGATAAGTATAGCCAGTATATTTCTACGCGTAATAAATCCGTAGACTCCTATAAAAAACATTAGGGTGCTTACCACCAAATAATGCTCCATTGGTATCATTGACATCATATTTTTTAACGTTTACGTGCGATCAATATTCCCCCAATAATACAGGCCAAAAGCAAAATACTTAGTATTTCAAAAGGCAGTAGGTATTGGTATTTATCTGTTCCCATAAGGGCAAAGCCTATATCTTTCATATTTATCTCATGTTCGCCAGCAACTGTGGGATTAAGAGAATAATCAAACTTGGTGCCTATCAACACAAAGGCAGTGATGGATACTCCCGCAAGAGAGGTGAGCAGTGCAAAAACTGTAGACCTAGAACCAAATTTCTCTATAGTATCGCCCTTGAGGCTGGTAAGAAATATAGCGAAAATAAAAAGAATAAGTATGCCCCCTGCATATACCGAAAGCTGAACTGCTGCCAAAAAATGATAGTTCAGCATCAGGTACAAACCTCCAGTACCTATCAACACAAATAGCAGGTAGGTTGCAGCACGCAATATGCGCTTGGTAGTGACTGCCATCACCGACATGGCGAGAATAAAAGCGGCGAGGCTATAAAAAACAATTAAATTGGCGGTTGCTCCCATATATATTTAATTTTGAACTTCTTTTTTTTCTTTTTTCAGTAATGATGACCCTTCATGGTTGAGTTTGGTATTCAATTTAGCCCTGGTAAACATGCTATGCTCAAAATTTTGAGACCAAGAAATAGCATCTTGCGGACAGGTTTGCGTACACAAATCGCAGAAAATACATGAGCCCAAATCATAAAAATAGGTATCCAATACTTTTTTTTCTTTGCCTGTATCTTCATCCAGCAGCATTTTTGTTTTTATCTGAATGGTGCCATTGGGGCAGTTGTTCATACAAATCATGCAGGCCGTACATTTATGCTTATTATTTTCATTGTGCGGCATTTCTAGTGCTCCACGAAAACGCTCATAAGTTTCTCTCGTTTCTCTGTTTTCGGGGTAGGATTCGGTAACCTTCGGACGCCGCATATTGCGCATCGTAATGCGCATGCCCTGCATCAGGTTGTAAATGCCCATTACTATCCCTTTTATATATGCAATAAAATCTCTCATATCATCTTTTTTTCTACAAATCTAAATATTGTAATATATTATTTTATAGTTTATTATAATTATTATAATACACAAAGAGCCATTAATAGAATATTAATCAAGCATATAGGCATCAATATTTTCCACTCTAGGTTTAGCAACTGATCGATTCTCAAACGAGGGAACGACCAACGAACCCAAAGAGCTAAGAAAACACACAGTCCAGATTTACCAAAAAACCATACAAAGGAGGGTATGTAGTCCATCACCTGATTGAAAGACTCCCATCCAGGCACATGAAAAGGCTGCCATCCGCCCAAAAACAGGGTGGTGGCAATGGCTGCCACAATAAACATGTTGAGGTATTCTGCCAAATAGAAAAATCCAAATTGTATGCCTGAGTATTCTGTATGATAGCCTGCAGTCAATTCGGATTCTGCCTCGGGAAGGTCAAAAGGTCCTCTATTGGTTTCGGCATGCCCTGCAATTAGATAAATAATGAAGGCAATCATGGCGGGAATATGTCCCTGAAAAATAAACCATACTTCGGCTTGCTGCTCAACAATTTCTGAGAGCTGCATGGTTCCAGAAAGTATAACTATCACCATCAGCGACAATCCGCAAGACAACTCATAGCTTATAAGTTGTGCCCCACTGCGCATGGCTCCTATCATGGTATATTTATTGTTGCTCGACCATCCGGCAAGTAAGATACCAACAACTCCCAAGGAAGATACTGCAAGAAGATAAAACACCCCTATATTGAAATCAATGGCATGCAAGCCTTTGGCAAATGGAAGTGCTCCAAAAGTGCATATTGAGGCTATAATAACAAGGAAGGATGCCAGTCTAAACAAGATGGGGTCGGCTTGCTTGATGGTAATAATTTCCTTCAACAATATTTTGAACATATCGGCTACGCTCTGCAGCATACCAAAAGGCCCTACCCTATTGGGACCTATACGGCACTGAAACGCTGCACAAACCTTGCGCTCGGCATAAATTAATATAAGAGCCAAAACTGCATAGGCTGTCAAAATGGCAATTCCTACGAGTACAAACTCTACAAACAAGGCCCAAGAGTCTCCCACTTGCGATCGGAGCCATTGGTCTATCCAATTTGTTAGCACACTAAAATCATACATAAAAAAAATACTTTTTTATTGTTTTTTATCTGTCTATGCAGGGAATTACGTAATCCAAGGATCCTCCTACCATAATCAAATCTGAAACCTTAGAACCTGTCACTGTAGGCTTTAAGGCATTTACCAAGGTCAAAGAAGGCGAACGAAACTTTATACGATATGGCGATTTGTCGCCCCTGCTGTTGATGTAAACACCAAATTCGCCCCTGGCATTTTCTACCCTCTGGTAATACTCTCCCTCTGGCAAACGGATAATGGCCTTTGTTTTGGCTGCAAAAAATCCTTCTGGAATGTTGTCTATCAATTGTTCGATAATGCGCAAAGATTGTTCTATCTCGTCCAAACGAATGATATATCTATCGAAGGTAAGACCGCCCTCACGCAATACCACATCAAAATCGGCATGCTGGTAGGCGGCATAGGGCTCTATTTTGCGCACATCATTATTCCATCCCGAGGCTCTCCCTGAGGGCCCCCCAGCACCCAATGAAATAGCTTTTTCCTTGCTTAAATAGCCAATACCCTCCATGCGCCCCCTAGCAATGGGATTTTCTGTAAAGAGTATATGATGCTCTTTGATCATTTTGCGCAAATAAGGAATCAGTTCTTTGACCTTCTTTTGAAAATTGGGGTGGATGTCGCAAGCCACTCCTCCAATGGTATTATAATTTACCATGAGGCGACCTCCTGCTGTTTCCTCAAAAATATCCATGATTTTTTCCCTATCACGCATGCCGTAAACAAAGGCGGTGATGGATCCCATATCCATACATATACAGCCCCATCCCAAGAGGTGGGAAGCTATGCGCGTGAGCTCGTCAAAAATGGTGCGTATATAATGTGCCCTATCTGGCACTTCCAATGACAATGCTTTTTCGCAGCACAAGCAAAGAGCATGGCGATTCATTGTTCCCGAAAGATAGTCTAGCCTGTCGGTAAGGTGCAATATCTGAGGGTAGGTATATGCCTCCGACATCTTCTCTACACCCCTATGTATATATCCAAAATTGGGATCTATTTTTTTTACAATTTCTCCATCCAAGGAAACCCTAAGGTGCAATACCCCGTGCATGGCTGGATGCTGGGGTCCAAAATTGACAATATATTCTTTTTCTCCAAATATTTGATGCGATTTTTCTACCAATTCTCCCAATTCGATTTTTATAGTTGAGGATCTCTCCATATCATCTATCACCTCATTGTGGGCAGGTATAGGATTGATCGCTGGGCTTGCGTCGTAATCCTTACGCAGGGGATGACCCTTCCAGTCGGAACGCAAAAAAAGCCTACGCATATCGGGGTGATTAATAAATTTAATGCCCAAAAAATCGTAAACTTCGCGCTCATAAAGTTCGGCTGAATCCCACAAATCGCAAACTGAAAAAAGTTGAGGCTGCTCTCTATCTGAGGTCGATACCCTGAGTGCCAATAATTCTTGTGGATGGTCAGTGGAGCAGAGGTAATAAATTGCTCCCAAACTTTCTACATAATCTATACCTATTATATCCATCAAAAAATCGAAGACCATTCCTCCCCTACCTTCTTTAAGGAAGGTGGCTACCTCATGGAATTTATTTTTTTCTACTGTTACCGACAAAGTTCTATCAGCTTGCAACAAATCGGTACAGCCCATTGCGGACAGTTTTTCTTTTATATTTTCCATGCCTATGCCTTTTCTTTCTTTATTTCCTCGTCAATATGTTCTTTTGGCTTCTCTTTGTCGGAAAGTTGGAAAAAATTTTGTAACTTTATCTTTCGCGCCATCTGCATCATTCCATATATCATAGCATCGGGACGGGGTGGACATCCTGGGATATAAACATCTACAGGAACAACCTCATCTACGCCCATCACCACATGGTAGGAACTCTTAAAAGGCCCCCCTCCTATGGCACAACTACCAAAGGCCATCACATATTTAGGCTCTGCCATTTGATCATACAAGCGCTTGAGTACGGGAGCCATCTTATGAACTATGGTGCCGCAAACAAAAATAACATCTGCCTGACGCGGACTATTGCGGGTGACTTCCCAGCCAAAACGGGCAAAATCATAGCGTGCTGCTCCCAGGCTCATAAATTCTATGCCGCAGCAGGAGGTGGCAAAGGTCAGCGGCCACACCGAGTTGGAGCGTCCCCAGTTGATGAGGTCATTTATTTTGCCAACAGATATACTCACCCCATTTGCACGCAATTCATTGAGGTATTCATCGAGGTATTCATTTTCCTTGAAATCCTCGTGCTTCATATTGCGAATAAAAATATCTTTTACTTCCATTTCAATGCACCTTTTTTCCAAGCATAGGCAAGGCCTAATGCCAAAATAATAAAAAAGAACAACACACTAAGCAGCCCCTGCATTCCTAAATCCTTCATCACCACTGCCCAAGGAAACAGGAGCACTGTTTCTACGTCAAAAACAAGGTAAAGAATGGCAAAAAGGTAGTAGCCTACCCTAAACTGCATCCACGAACTACCCTTGGTAGGGATTCCACACTCGTAAGGCTCTCCTTTGAGGGGATTGTCGGAAGAGGGTGCCAAAAGCTTAGCAATTGCCAAAGCTGCTACAACCATAATAATTGCCGTCAATAAAACGACTAAAAATAATGCTGAGTTGGTCATTAATATTCTTTTATGTTTTTAAAAAATAGCCAAGCAATAATAATAGAGAAATTAAAAAAAGCTGAGCCTCTCTTTTGAAGTGGCAAATGTAACAACATTTATTAAGACAACAAAAAAATATGATAGGAAATACCATTCAAAAATGAATTTGCTCTAAAGACTACCTATTATACCAAAATGCAATCAATAAGATCTTGCAAAAACAACTCTTTGTGCCGATGGCTTTCCCGAAAACATACATATGCCCGGTGTTTTGTCGCCCCCAAGTATAATGCAGCGGATAGTAGCCTTGGTTTCCTCCTTTATTTTATCTTCTGTTTCGGAAGTACCATCCCAATGGGCCAAAATAAAACCACCTTCCTCAATTTTTTCTTTAAATTCTTCGTAAGTATCTACATACACTGTTTTGGATGTGCGATAATCAAGGGCTTTTTTGTAAATATTGTCCTGAATATCGTCCAAGAGTTGCTTGAGATACACATCCAAATTATCGCAGCTGAGGGTTTCCTTGGTCAGGGTATCTCTTCTTGCTACCTCAACAGTATTATTTTCCAAATCCCTGGAGCCTATAGCCAATCTAAGAGGCACTCCCTTGAGCTCATATTGAGCAAATTTCCATCCTGGCTTTCTATTTTCCGAATTGTCGTATTTGACACTAATACCCTGAATTTTAAGTGCAGAAACTATCGTTGCCACTTTTTGGTTAATTTCTTCGAGTTGTTCGGAGGTCTTGAATATTGGCACAATTACTACCTGATAAGGAGCCAATTTGGGGGGCAATACAAGTCCATTATCATCGGAGTGCGACATGATAAGAGCTCCCATCAAGCGAGTAGAAACGCCCCAAGAAGTAGCCCATACATAATCGCGTTTTCCTTCTTTGTCAAGAAACTGAACATCGAAAGCTTTGGCGAAGTTCTGCCCCAAAAAATGCGATGTTCCTGCTTGCAAGGCCTTCCCATCTTGCATCAAGGCTTCTATGCAGTAGGTCTCTAAGGCTCCGGCAAAGCGCTCATTAGCAGTCTTTACGCCTTTCAAAACAGGCATTGCCATAAAAGTTTCGGCAAATTCAGCATATACCTCAAGCATTTTTTCGGTCTCTTCCACAGCCTCTGCCTTGGTGGCATGGGCCGTATGTCCCTCTTGCCAAAGAAATTCTGTCGTGCGAAGAAATAAGCGGGTACGCATTTCCCATCTCACTACATTGGCCCACTGATTGCAAAGTATTGGAAGGTCGCGATACGATTGAATCCAGTTTCTATAAGTACTCCAAATAATGGTTTCGGAAGTGGGGCGCACAATTAGCTCCTCTTCGAGCTTGGCATCGGGATCAACAATAACGCCCTTGCCATTGGGATCATTTTTTAACCTATAGTGTGTTACAACTGCACATTCTTTTGCAAACCCATCTACATGAGCAGCTTCCTTGCTAAGAAAAGACTTGGGTATAAATAGGGGGAAATAGGCATTGACGTGCCCCGTTTCTTTGAACATATCGTCGAGCTGCCTCTGTATTTTTTCCCAAATGGCATAACCATAAGGCTTTATTACCATGCAGCCTCTTACGGCTGAGTTTTCCGCCAAATCTGCCTTTAGCACCAAGTCGTTGTACCACTGCGAATAGTTTTCAGACCTCGAGGTGAGTTCTTTTAGTTCTTTTGCCATTTTTGTTTTATCGTTTTTAAAAGATAACGTTCTATTTTGAAGCACAAAATTAACAAAAAAGTCTGAACTCTCATAGAGTTCAGACTTTTCATTTTTACTGGAGTTACATTTATTATAATATGTCATCTTATAAAAAAGACATTTGCCAAATTACATTTATTCCAATGTTCCTTGCTCTGCTTCGTTAAGCATTTTTGCGTTGGGAGTAATATACACCTCTACACGCCTATTTTGAGATTTGCCTGCAGAAGTAGAATTGTCTGCTAGGGGCAAAGAAGAGCCCTTTCCTTCAGAAAGAATACGGCCGGCCTCAACTCCCTGAACTACCAAATAATCCATAACCGACTGAGCTCTTTGTTGTGATAGAGGAAGATTTATTTTATCGCTGCCCGAGCTATCAGTATGGCCATAAATCTGAACATCTGTATCGGGATTAGTTTTGAGACTATTAGAAAACTGCCCCAGGGCATTTTTTGAAACCTGGCTTAGAGTACTAGAATTGGTTGCAAAAAGAATACCCGACTCAAAGGTTACCTTTATAGCCTGACCATCATTGACAGATTCTACCTGCGCACCATCTATTTTTTCCAATTCTTTTTTCTGCTTATCCATCTTATTGCCTATAAGAGCTCCCGCCGAACCTCCTACAACAGCACCTACACCAGCTCCCCAGGCAGCTCCTTTTCCTCCACCAATGAGGGCTCCAATTCCTGCGCCCAGTAAGGCTCCGCCTCCAGTGCCAGCGCCTGTACCCTTAACTGTATTGCTAGCACCACAGCCAGAAAGAACCAGTGCTGCAGAAAGCAACAAAACTCCAAAAAAATTCAAATTTCTCATTTCATATAAATTATTGTTTGTATTATTTAAAAAAATATATCTTTAATCAAATAAATCTATGGAATCTCCATAAGCCAATTCTGCTTCTACAACAAATTTTATTGCCTCTGGTTCAAAACGTCCAACCTTATCTTTTTGTGCCTGCTTGACAACAAAACTCACCAACTCTTGCTCATCAATCAAAATTTCCTTGTCGTCATCAAGCTCATCCAAGTAACCCTTGCCATCATAATATTCGTAAATAAGATCTACAATATAGTTAACCTCATCGTCAGAAAACACAGCCTTAAGCTCTTGCGGCAAATAGTTTTGTATGAAACTTACTGATTCGTCGTCGTCATACTCAAAAGAAACTTCATTTTTGCTCATAATAATCCTGCCTTAATAATGTTTTTTTACTTAAGCTCCTTCTTTTTTTACCTTAGCTTTAGCCTTTGGAGTGCTCGTTTTGGCACTTGAGGACTCTGCATCCTTGCTAGGCTTGCTAGCTTTGGCAGTTTTCTTTGGCAAATCTGCTCCTACCTCTACCGCTTTGGCATCAGCATCTACAGAGTCTTCTGCATTTTCGCCTTCCACTGTTTCAAAGTCATGATCTGCCTTTGTTAGAATATTGTACCATGTAATAATTTTTCTGATGTCGGAAGGATATACCCTATCTTTATCAAAATCTGTCAACACTTTAGAGAAATAATCCCTGAGCTCATCGTTTTGGATTCCTGTATTGACTTCTATCAATTTTCCCTCTTCTTTTTTCTTTATAAGCAACAAAACTTCTTGAAGAGGCACTTCCTCTGTTTGAGAGTAAATTGCAATGTCGCCCAATGATACTACCTTATCTCGCGGATAAACAGGTATTTTCTTGTTGTCTACCAAGGATTCGGCGATATACATGTTTTTCCCTTGAGAAATTAATTTAAACAAACCTGGCTTCCCTGAAATTGACAATACTTTTTTTAACATAATTATATTTATTGTTTCTGTTTTGCAAAAATACTACGTTTAATTTAATTTTAATCAATTAATGTGCCAAAATTCTATATAATGGGAGAAATTATCTTGCCTAGCTGAATTATAAGAGAACTTTGCCCATCATTGTGAAGAATAAAATCTGATTTTTCTCGTTTTTCTTGTTCCGACAACTGTGCTGCTATTATTCGCACAACCTGCTCGCGACTTGAGGAATCGCGCTTCATAACACTTGCTATACGCTGCTCTAGGGGGGCACAAACAAGCAGGGTTTTATCCACATGCTTATCAAAACCTGACTCAAACAATATGGCGGCCTCCATAACAATTATGGGAGAGTAAATAAATTGCGAAGACCACGTAATAAAATCTTCTAGCAATATGGGGTGAACCAAGGCATTTACAAATGCCATATGCTCGGAGTTTCCAAAAATCAAAGATGCCAAGAGAGGCTTGTTAGCACCTTCTTTTGTATATATGTCGGGCCCAAAACGATGAATTAGCTGAGACTTAATAAGGGAGTTCTTATTAAGCAATATTTTTGATCTATCATCAGCAAAATACACTGGCACACCCATTATTTGCATGAGCTTGGCGAGGGTAGACTTGCCACTACCAATACCTCCTGTCAATCCAATTTTTATCACCTTATATTTCTTTCAATTATAAACTCCATAATATCTGGAACGATGCGATATTTTCTTAAAGATGAGGGACGCTTACTCAAAACAAGTGGGACTGATAATCGATTTTCTTCAATTAAGTCCTGGTAGTCAAAAATAATTTCAAATTCAGAAGCATCAATTTCATTAAATTTATCTTGAGCAACTTGATAAAAAACATCTACCTTTGAGGGAAAAAACTGTATTTGATAGCCTTGGGGAAGGCTTTTACAAAGTATGGGAATAGAAAATTTCCTCTCGGTGAATGCTGTTACATCAACATTTAATTCTACAAAATCTTTCTCTACGCGTATATTCTTGGGCACAAGCAATTTTAATTCTTTCTTAAACGAGACATCTACCTCTTCGATATGTACGTCTTCTGTAAAAATTTGATTGCATTTGCTGAGTGCCTCAGTTGAACCAAATATCAAAATTCTAGGAGGGTCAACAAATACTGTATCTACAAACATATAAGCATCGGAGAGAGATATTTCTCCAACAATACTTATGGGCACTTCCTTTTGCTGCATTGTTTCTATAGCATAAGAATAGTCGCTGGGGAAATAACTCACTATTTGCGTGGTAGCAAGTAGTTGCTTAGAGAGTTCTTGTTGTATTTGATTTTTAGAAATGACTAAAAAATTATTTTTTATGTCTTTTTCAGAACATTCTATAAAAACAGGCTGCATCTTTTTTCCTAAAGAGTAACTTAACAATGCTGTGCCTCTATCAAAAACTCTTACATTTATGGTGCCGGCTAAGCTATCTATCAAGATGATATTATTTGGTATTTTTTCAAATACTAATGGTATATCAATCTCAATTTCAAAAGATTGTTGCAAACATTGGAGAATCCAAAAAATAAAAGAAACAAATACAAAAAACATAAAAGTGAGAGACTTTCCCCAAGGAAAAAATTTGAAAAAGTCTCCCATCTTATTTTCTCTAATGCGTTTAATTATTGCTTTGGAAGTTCATCGGCAGCAGCAAAAACAGAGGACTTATCAACCTTTACCTTTACATTGTCCGCAATTTCTATTACAAAACAATAATCTTTTACATCTTTTATTTTTCCATATATACCTCCAGAG
>BHEP01000063.1 GCA_003851245.1 Bacteroidales bacterium
GGTAAAACACTTAGAGATTACATTACCCAATATCAATCTAAAGCTGAAAGTGCTCAAATTACTGCTTTGGTAGAGAATTTTGGACTAGATGAATTAAAATTAAGGCAGTTGCTCAATGCATCTATTAACGCCGATAATATTGATGAGTTTGGACGCTTTACCGCTTTAATCGAAACGGTGGATAAAGACAAAGCGTTGCTGTATTTTGAAAAAACTGAAAATCAATCAATCAAAAAATTCAAAATTAATATAAAGGTCAATACCTTATTGCGGGACTTTATTTTGAGCAGTGGGGTGGATCCTTTTTAACTTTTTTCACCAATTTTATTATTATTTTATATCAAGAATGCTTGTAGTAAAGTGTAGAACAAAGTGAGGGATCAAATATCTTTGATGCCATATTTTTTATGTCGTTGGCATTCACACTGCGGTATTTTTCTACCTCATGATCTATCATCGCCGCATCGCCAAGGAGCTCAAAGATTGCCAAATTGCTAGCCTTACTCGAACAGCTGATATTGGAGAACAAATCGCTAGATTCGTATTTATTTTTCACCTTCTCGATTTCTCTCTCGCCAATGGGGGAGTCATAAAGCTTAGAAAGTTCTTCTTGAATAGCAATATCAGCCTCCTCTAAACTCACTCCCGAAGCTGGTTTGCCATAAATTTGCAGGCTACCCGGCTCGACCTCGCCAGATACATAAGCGTTAATCTCTGAAAATATAGACTTATCCATAACAAGGTGTTGAAACAAGCGAGACGATCGGCCATGAGCCAATATATCGGTAATCATATCGCATACATAGTAATCAGGATTTATCCTCTCACAAATAGGGTAGGTTTTGTATATGGCACTGGTAGGCACCTTACGCTGCACCTCTAGGAAGCGGGCAGCTGTTTGCTGGGGTTCTTTGGGCAAGTTTCTCTTATAAACTTGTCCCTTAGGTATTGGTCCAAACCATTTCTCTGCCAATTTCACACAGTCTTCAAAGGAGATGCTACCAGAAACCGACAATATAGCGTTGTTGGGGGTATAAAATTTTCCAAAGAAAGCCTTTACGTCGGCAATTGTGGCATGCTCAATATGCGATAACTCCTTACCTAAGGTAGGCCATCGGTAAGGATGCTCTGTATAGCATAGTGCCCTGTTGAGGTGTTGCACATCGCCATAAGGCTGATTCAAAGCCACTTGCTTAAACTCCTCCATCACCACTTGCCTCTGCACTTCCAGGCTTTTTTCGGAAAATGCTAACGAAAGCATCCTGTCGGATTCCAGCCAAAAGCCTGTTTCTATATTCTGATAAGGGATGGACAGATAATAATTGGTCATATCATTGTTTGTCCAAGCATTATTGTCGCCGCCAGCATTCTGAAGAGGCCCATCGTAGTCAGGAATATTTACGGATCCCCCAAACATTAGGTGCTCAAAGAGATGGGCAAAACCTGTGCGCTGTGGGTCTTCGTCCTTGGCTCCCACATTGTACAAAACATTGACCGCCACCATTGAGGTGCTATCATCGTAGTTGTGAATCAATCGAAGACCGTTGGCAAGTTGGTATTTATTTATTTGCATAGTGTTTACTTATTTTGGCGTTTATTTGTTCGGTTTTTAATTATTGAAAATTGTTTTCTCTTTAAATTTTTTCAATAGCCACTGTTTTTGCTGCTCAATACTCATGTCCGAGTTGTCTAGCACAATGGCATCGGGCGCACACCTTAGGGGGCTTTCTTTGCGGGTAGAGTCTATGAGGTCGCGCTGATTGAGGTTGTCCAAGACCTCGGCAAGGCTAATATACTGCTGCTTGGCTTTCAGCTCATCAAACCTACGTTGCGCCCTCACTTCGGGCCGGGCTGTAAGAAAAATTTTGAGGGCTGCCTCAGGAAAAACCACTGTGCAGATGTCTCTACCATCCATCACAATACCCTTCTTTGCTCCCATGGCTTGCTGCTGTGCTACCAAAAACTTCCTTACGCTAGCCACCTCACTCACAAAGCTCACCTTGCTGGCTACCTCCATGCGGCGTATGCTTTGCTCTACATTTTCTCCATTAAGATGGGTTTGCGAACTGCCTGATACTGGATCTATTTCAAAATAAATATCTATATTGGGGAGCTCTTTCTCCAAAGCCTCAACATCCAGCTTGTTATTAATAAAACAAGATTTTTGCAGGCCGTAAAGGGTAACTGCTCTATACATAGCGCCACTGTCTATGTATTTATAGCCAATTTCTTTTGCCAAATCCTTTGCCATCGTACTCTTGCCACATGAAGAGTGCCCATCAATTGCAATGATTATTTTTTGCATATATTATAATGTAATTTATTTTTTGTGAATTTTTTAAGGCCTAAAATATTATATTTATAGTTGTATTTCAGAAAGCGAGGTGGTAAGACTTATCATAAACGAACTTGCCGAAGGATGATAATTGCCCAAGGCACAGCCTACATTAAAGGATTTTACCTTCAATCCAGCACCAATTGAGAATCCCCCCATTTTATTGGCATCCTGCAATTTCATATCGGCTGCCGTCTTTACATTATATCCCAAGGCTATCCACAGATTGTCGCTGGGAATGAAATCTACACCCACAATAAAGTGCTTGCCAAGACTTGTCAAAAAAGCATCTTTATTGCCTTCTACATCATAAAATTTCCACTTGTTGAGATGAGCTGCTGTAAGAGAAAAACGTATGGGCGCATGGCTAAGCCTCTTGGTAAGCCCCAATTGTAAGTCCCAAGGAAAATTTTCTATCTCTTGATGATAGGCTGTGACTTGTCGTCCCACATTCTTTAGTGCCAAGCCCAAGGAAAAATCATCGTCTTTGTTGTAATAACTCAAACCCAAATCTACACTTAGGGCCATTGAGCTGTATTGTTCAAAATTGGAGTAAATGATCTTAGGACTCACTCCTCCTCTAATCTTCTCATTTAAATCGCGAGAAAAAAATCCGCTTATTGCCATATCTTTGGCAGAAAAAGTGCCTAGCACAGACTGGTCTGGGCCTGTTTGCTTCATATCGCCATAAGAAATATAATTGACCCCAATGCCCCAGGTGCTCCTATCGCCCAAGGCTTTGGCAAAGGCTACATTGCCAAGTCCAATGCCCCCAATGTATGAGGTATACGACAAATTGAGATTCATATCCATCTCCTGACCCAATAGACTGGGATTTTGAAAAACCAGAGAAAGATCGTTCTCTATAAGAGAAACATTGGTACCCCCCAAGGCTCCCACATGCGCCGAACCTGGAAATCGTAGAAATTCATATACTGAAGATCCTTCTTGAGCATGCACAAAACACGAAATCAAGAGGAGTAGGGAACTTAGTTTTATTTTTGTCATGCCTGCATTTTATTGTTTACTTTGATAGAAAAGAGAAAAATTAGTATAGCTACTATCACAAACAACGTAAATAAGAGCAATAAATTATATTTGACTTATTTCTTTACCTTATTCATAGCTATTACCACTCGCTAAGAACTTTACAGTAAGGGTCTTTAAGCACCCTTGTTTCATATTCTTCTTTCTTCTTTCTTGAAAATGGAAGGCTATTTATTGTTGGTAAAATTTTTTAAAAAATGCTAAAACAACAATGCAACTTATTTTTTATTTCATTTAATTTGTCTAATTTTGTGTTTCAAAAAATAACTCATCATTTCTCATGAATATTTATAATACACTCCATCGTAAAAAAGAAAAGTTTCAAGCCCTGCATCCTCCTTTGGTAGGTCTCTATGTTTGTGGGCCCACCGTTTATGGGGATGCACATTTGGGGCATGCACGTCCAGCAATAAGCTTCGATGTTCTTTTTCGTTACCTCAAGCATCAGGGCTATAAGGTGCGCTATGTGCGTAATATAACCGATGTAGGTCACTTGGAAAATGATGCCGATGAGGGTGAGGATAAAATAGGAAAAAAGGCGCGATTGGAAGAGTTGGAGCCCATGGAAATTGTGCAGTTTTATCTCAATAGATACCATCAGGCTATGGATCTACTCAATGTATTGCCTCCCAGCATAGAGCCCCATGCTAGTGGACATGTTATTGAACAAATAGTCTTGGTAGAAGATCTTTTGAAAAGTGGCTATGCCTATGAAAGTGCAGGTTCTGTTTATTTTGATGTAGAAAAATACAATGCCGATCATCATTACGGCATACTTTCGGGGCGTAATATCGAGGATATGCTGGGCTCGGGAAGGAGCTTGGATGGGCAAGCAGAAAAGCGCAACAACATAGATTTCGCTCTTTGGAAAAAAGCTTCGCCCGAACATATTATGCGTTGGCCATCTCCATGGAGCGAGGGTTTCCCTGGTTGGCATTTGGAATGTACGGCGATGAGTAAAAAATACTTGGGAGAGTGTTTTGATATTCACGGTGGCGGAATGGATTTGGTATTCCCGCATCATGAATGCGAGATTGCTCAATCGGTAGCTTCAACGGGAAAAGAAAGCGTTCGCTATTGGATGCACAACAATATGATTACCATCAATGGGCAAAAGATGGGTAAGTCTCTAGGGAATTTTATTACACTGCAAGATTTTTTTGAAGGTACACACGAGCTCTTGACTCAGGCGTATTCGCCCATGTGTACGCGTTTTTTTATTCTTCAAGCCCATTACCGCAGCACCTTAGATTTTAGTAATGAGGCATTGCAAGCTTCAGAAAAGGGCTTGGAACGTTTGATGGAGGCTTACCGAAGTATAGATAAGCTCCCCACATCCTTGGAGCAGACTCAAGATATTGCATCTCTCAAGAGCAAGTGCTATGATGCCATGGATGACGACCTTAATACACCTATTGTTCTTTCTCACCTTTTTGAGGCTGCACGCATCATAAACTCAAGTGTGGCTGGGCAGATGCAGCTTTCTCAGGAAAATAAGGAGGAGCTAAAAGACTTATTTGACATTTTTTTGCTGGAACTTTTGGGACTTAATGATTCACACAAAAGAGGCGATGCAAGCTATGAATCTTTTTCTAAAGCGGTAGATATGCTTTTAAATATGCGTATGGAGGCCAAAGAAAATAAGGATTGGGCTACCTCCGACAAAATTCGCAAGGAGCTCACCTCTTTTGGCTTTGAAATAAAGGATAGCAAAGATGGTTTTGAGTGGAAACTTTCAAAATAGTTGGCACTTGATTTTTCTAAGATGATGGAAGTTCAGATTACCGCCGATGGTTCAAGCACGCTTTTTGTGCCCAGTATGGAAGAGCATTACCATTCCACCAATGGAGCCATTCAGGAGTCTCAACATGTATATATTGAGGCTGGTTTTAATCAGTGTAAAAAAAAACGGATTCAGGTTTTGGAAATGGGCTTTGGCACAGGTCTGAATGCCTTACTTACTTGCTTAGAAGCCCAAAAAAGGGGAGTTTCGGTGGTTTATACCAGCATAGAAAAATTTCCTCTATCCCTCGACCTTGTGGATAAACTTAATTACA
Organism: Bacteroidales bacterium; assembly: GCA_003851245.1. Lineage (GTDB taxonomy): Bacteria > Bacteroidota > Bacteroidia > Bacteroidales > Azobacteroidaceae > BHEP01. The sequence continues at coordinate 5,440 of BHEP01000063.1, forward strand.
GTAAGTGCTTGGGTTTGCCAGCTAATGATCTTTTTAGACAAATGCACGAAAGCCCTTGGGGAGAGATTATAGAAATACGACCCCATTTTTTCCTTCGTAAACTACACATAGATTTTGCAGATTACCTCTTTGCAGATCCTTGTGATGTGGTATATTATGATGCTTTTGCTCCCAACAAGCAGGCAGAAGTCTGGGAAAAGGGCTTTTTCTCTTCAATTTACGATACTATGCTGGACATGGGCGTGCTTACAACTTATTGTGCCAAGGGCAATATACGAAGAATGCTGCAGGAAGTAGGTTTTACGGTTTTCCGTATTGCTGGCCCTCCAGGGAAGCGGGAGATGCTTAGAGCTGTCAAAGATTAACGATAAAGATAAAAAAAGTATATACAGCAACAAAATGTTGCTAAAAAAGTGCAAGAGGCTTTTTTTGAGGTGTTTAAAGAGAAAAAATGACCTGCCACCAATGATACTGGAACAATAAGAATTTGCAGCCATTGGTTTTCCAAATTTGGAAAAATAAAGATGAATGCAAAAATCATGGCAATGAGAAAAAATAAAGACCCCAAAAAAGCCCGTGTTTTTATCTTTCCATTTCTTTCATTGAGAATAATATTGCAAGCTGAAATAAAACTTAAAAATATCAAGAGTGCAAGAAATAAATATTTATTGGGATTGGTATTGAATAGTAGAAATGATATGTGAGAGGGAAAATCAGGAATCAGGTGGATTGTAGTTAGAGTATCTTCTTTATATAAAAACCAAACACCTACAAAGAGATAAACAGTGCAGAAACCAATGATGGAGGCAAGAAAAGATTTGATGGTCAATGAGCGAAAAAAGAAAGAACAAATCAGAAAGTAAGGAAAAAATAAGATCAAGGGAGGCCATAGCAAGCTGCCACAAGATAGGACGAAGGATAAATTAAAAAAATTGATGGTATATTCGGGCTTGTGGTAGGTTTTGAATAGGAGCAAGAGGGATAAAACAATGCAAAAGGAACTCAAACTGCCACTTACATCATTGTTGAAATCGGGAATGGCAAAAATTAAAAGTAGGTAGAAGAGGGCTGGCAGAATGGTTCTTTTACGAATTATTGTTGAGCTTCTATCTATTTGTAAGATTAGAAATAGGGTGGATATATCTAGCAACAAGCATATCCCCACAGAGATATAGTCGGCGGTGGATGCTTCCAACAACCTAATGGTGCATATTATAAGAATGGCTATTGGAAGAATAAACCTATTTGTGATGAGATTTTTATGAATATTTTGTAGCATCTTATAGATCGAAACCAATATCGGAGCGAAAATATTTCCCTTCAAAAATCACTTTGTTGGCATTGATAAAGCATTTGTCCAAAGCCTCTTGTTTGTTGTTGCCATAGGCACTTATTGCCATCACACGACCTCCATTGGTGAGTATTTCTCCTGACTCAGCTCTTGTTCCCGCATGAAAACATTGACAGTCTGCGAGCTCTTCAAGACCGCTTATAAGCTTGCCTTTTTCGTATTCTCCAGGATAACCTCCAGCCACAAGAACTACCGTTACCGCAAAGCGTGAATCTATTTTAAGTTCTTTTTCGCTCAAATTGTTGTGGCTAATGCCTTCTAGTAAGTCTACAAAATCAGATTCTATGCGTAGCATTACAGACTCGGTTTCAGGATCTCCCATTCTGCAATTATACTCGATTACCATGGGCTCGTTGTCAACTTTTATAAGTCCCAAAAATATAAACCCTTTGTAATCAATATTTTCTTTGATTAATCCCTCTATTGTGGGTTTTATAATGCGCGTTTCAACTTTTTCCATGAAGGCATCATCAACAAAACTCACAGGAGAAATAGCACCCATACCTCCTGTATTGGGCCCCGTTTCCCCCTCACCAATTCGTTTGTAATCCTTGGCTTGAGGTAGAATTTTGTACGATTTGCCATCGGTCATTACGAATACCGAGCATTCTATGCCGGAGAGGAACTCTTCAATAACAACCTTTTCGCTGGCTTGGCCAAATCGCCCATTGAGCATGCTGGTAAGTTCTTGCTCGGCTTCCGCTAAATTGTCAATAATAAGAACCCCTTTGCCAGCAGCTAGGCCATCGGCCTTGAGTACATATGGCGCTTTGAGGCTATGCAAAAAGGAGATTCCCTGACTTAAGTTTGATTTCTCTACGCTAAAATATTTTGCTGTTGGTATTTTGTGGCGCAGCATAAAAGCTTTGGCAAAATCTTTGCTGCCCTCGAGTTGGGCTCCTATCTTTGAGGGGCCAATGACAGGTATTGAACACAAATCATCGTCGGCCTTGAAAAAATCGTAAATACCAAGAACCAAGGGCTCTTCAGGTCCTACCAGCACCATATTTACTTTATTTTCGAGAACAAATTTTTTTAAGGATGGAAAATCATTGCTAGCAATGTCTACATTTGTTCCCAAAGACGCTGTGCCTGCATTGCCTGGGGCGATGAATAATTTATTTGTTTTCGGACTTTGGGATATTTTCCATGCAAAGGCATGTTCTCGACCTCCAGAACCTAGGAGTAGTATGCGCATATTAAAATCTTTATTTATTATTTATTGGTAAGTTGCATAGTTCAAAAAATCAAGCTGTTGGCTCAGTCTTTTTTAGCGAAAGCTTTTGTGCCTCTTCTTGTTTAAATTCTTTGTGCGTGCCTTCAAATATCTCATATTTTCTGAACTCACAATCTATAGAACCATTGATAAGCTTGGTCTTGGACGATGGCTTTAGTCCTATATTGTCAAAACCATCTTCGTTGGATGTTAATACCCAAACTTCGTAGGCGCTGAAAACGTGCTTGAATCTTTCTCCCATCATAGAGTATAGCGACATCAAGTCTCTTGGTTTAAGTCTTTCTCCATAGGGAGGGTTTGTAATCAATATTCCATTTTCAGGGGCCTTTTCATATTGTTGGAAAGGTAGGACTTTTAGCTCTATATATTTTGATAAGCCTGCATTTTTCACGTTTCTATTGGCTGCACCAATCACCTTGGGCGATATGTCAGAACCATAAGCTTTGAACTCAAATTCTTTTTCCTGGCTATCATCTTGACATATTTCGTTGAATATTTCGGAATCAAAATCGTCCCATTTTTCAAAGGCATATTTATTTCGCAAAACTCCAGGAGGCAAATTGAGTGCTATCATGGCAGCTTCTATGAGTAGCGTACCCGATCCACACATGGGGTCAATGAAATTGGATTCGCCCCTCCATTTTGTGCTAAGTATCATTCCTGCGGCAAGCACTTCGTTGAGAGGGGCTTCAGTTTCTTCTGTTCGGTATCCTCTTTTGTGCAGAGACTCCCCCGAGCTATCTAGGGAAACGGTACAATCTTTGTGAGAAATATGTACGTGTATTTGTATGTCAGGATTACTTACTCTCACCGAAGGTCCCGAAATATCATTACTTTTAAGATAATCCATGATAGCGTCTTTGGTTCTGTAGGCAACAAATTTGGAGTGAGTGAAAGTTTCTGAATGCACAACAGCATCAATGGCAAAAGTTTTTTTTCCTGGAAGATATTGAGTCCAGTTTATTTTTTTGACATTTTCGTATACCTCATCTGAGCTTTTTGCCGAAAAAGAGGCTATGGGCTTGAGGATGCGCAGTGCCGTTCGACAATGATAATTGGTTTTGTACAAAAGGCTCTTGTCTCCCTCGAAAGAGACCATTCGTCTGCCAATTTGCACATTGTTGGCTCCTAGGGCAATAAGTTCAGTAGCAAGGATTTCTTCTAAACCATACAAGGTCTTGGCGACCATTTCGAATTGTTGAGACATGAATGTTGTTTATTTGTTTTTATTATTTGTTTTCGCACTTATTTTCGCACTTATTGTATTACTCATTTTATTGCTTGATGAGGCTCTCCAAAAGCCTTACATGAAATCTTATCTAGGTTTATTTTCCAGATTTTAACATTGTTGATGGCGGGGGTAGAGTACTCAAAATCCTGATTAGAATATTGTGACATAATGATATTTAGGGCTTCTATCTTGGACTCAAAGTTATCTTCAAAAATCACCTTTCCCCATGCTACCACGCTTTTTGATTTCACTCTGTAGCTGCAAGCAACCTTAGGATGCTGGAAAACTAGGGAGTGGTCTGTACTGAATGTGAGGCATATATTGTTGTTGCCCTCAAGGATTTCCAAGCTTTTTCCTGTGGGAGCAGAATGCAGGTATACGGTATTGTCTTTATAGCCAAAATTCATTGGCAAAACGTAGGGGATGCCCTCTAAATCGGCAAGTCCAACATAACAAACTTGGCATTCTTTGATGATTGCTTCTATTTGCTCAATATCTGTAATATGTACTGTTTTCATGTGTGGGTTTTAGGCAATATTATTGTAGATAAATTCTAGTGCCTTCGTTGGAGTGTATGTCAGAGGCTTGGCTTATAATTACTTCCCTTACTCCCGCTTTGAGGGCTGTGAAGGCATTTTCAATTTTTGGAATCATACCTCCATGGATAGTTCCCGAGGCTAGCAGTTCTTTGAAAGACGAATCGCTAATTTCGGCAATAGTGCTATTTTCGTCGTTCTCATCTCTGAGCACTCCTTTTTTTTCAAAACAGTAAATAAGCCTCACATCAAAATGTATGCTCAAAGCTTTTGCTATTTCTCCTGCAATGGTATCGGCATTTGTATTGAGTAGCTGGCCTTCTCCGTCGTGAGTGAGGGGAGCCAATACTGGTACCACTTCCTTTTGTATCAGGATGGAGAGCAGCTCCGTATTTGCTTTTTTAATATCTCCCACATATCCATAATCAACTTTTGTGATGGGTCTTTTTTCCGCCAGTAGTATATTGAGGTCGGCGCCAGTGAGACCTATTGCATTTATTTTTTTTGCTTGTAGCTTGGCTACTATATTTTTATTTATCAAGCCAGCATAAACCATGGTAACCACTTGTAGCATGTCGAGGTCTGTAATTCTTCTGCCTTCAATCATGGTACTTTTTATGCCTAGCTTTTCGGCCATTTTTGTTGCTGTTCGACCACCACCATGAACGATAATTTTGTATCCTTCTATGCTTGAAAAGTCATTTAACAGCTGAGCTAAAGAGGTCTCATCTTCAACAATTTTTCCACCTACTTTAACTATGGTGAGTTTGTCCATATTTGTTTTAAACGTTTGAGTTGCAAAGCTACAAAAAAAAACAATTCTCAAAGCAGAAATGACCTAGTTTGTGTAATAATTATTCTATTTACTTTGAATTTATTACAAAGTGGGCATTAAGATACAATTCATGGGTCTTGCTAATAAAGATACAATATTCTCCTGAAGCCCACTTTTCGGTATCAATAAATAGGTGAAATGATTTTAGAGTGTTTGTTTTTTGTCGGAAAATAATATTGTCTTCACGGTCAAGTACGTGAATAAAAATGTTTTCAAATTGCTCATGAAAAATTACGTTGATTGTAGTGTTGTGATGCACTATACTTACGTAGTCGTCTATATAGCTGCTTATCTCAAGGTTGTTGATAAGGAGACGGCCTTCAAGTTTTATTTTTTTCGATTCCACTTCTTCAGCATTAAACAAAAATTCCACTTTTTCTAAGGACTTAAACCAGTGATAAGGGAGGGGACAAAATAGTTTCATCTTTTTTGGTACAAACATAAGCACCAAACCTTTAATACTAGTGTCTTTGTTACATAAAAAAAATACTAATTTTGTCATTTATTGTCACAGGGTGCAAAATACCTGTCATAACCAGTTATTTTTATATAAAATGTGTGGTAAGATAAGAATTGTTGATACCTTTGTATAATAGAGATTTTTTTTTATGCTTATATTTATATGTTCAATCTAAATGATGCGCTGATTCATGCGCTAAAACTTTATACCCCCATGGGCGAAAGTCCTGTCGATATTCTTAGCGATATACTGCCTTTTAGTAAGGAGACTGCTTATAGGAGGTTGCGAGGTGAAATCAAATTTACTCTGGAGGAAGCTGTCCTCTTATCTTTGAAATTACATATTTCCTTAGACTCCTTAATTGGCTTACAACAGGATAATAAGGTGTGCTTTCATGTTAGTTCTATACTTTCAAATAATCCTATTGAGGATTATGCCAAAATGCTGAATGAAGCAAATTCGGCTATGCTTGATGCAAGTTTGGACTCAGATTCCACAATTTATATAGCTACCAATATATTGCCCATAGAATTTAGCTTAAAGTATGCAACAATTTCAAAGTTTTTTATTTTCAAATGGATGCATCAGATGCACTTTGAGCGGGTGGGAAAAAATATGGACTCAATGATTATTCCTGAATATATTTTGAATCTGGAGAAAGAAGTTTTTCGACAAACATCAGAGGTCTCGCGAGTATTTGTTTGGGGGCGAGGTGGATTTGAGCTCTTTATTGAGGATTTGAAGTATTTTCTAAAGCTAAATTTAATCAATTTGCAAGAGGTAGAATCTATAAAAAAAGAACTTCACTTATTGGTCAATGATATAGAGCAACTTGCTATAACAGGCTGTTTTAATAGTGGGAAAACGGTTGAGATATACATTTGTGATATTCTTATTGATAGCTCTTATCATTATTTTGAAACTAAGGATGTTACAGCCTGTGGCATGCGGCAATATGGTATATTCCTCCTCTCTTCGGATAATTTGGCTATCTGTCAAAACCAAAAAACATGGATTAAGTCTCTCATAAGAGACTCAGTCCATATTTCTGGAAGTGGTGCCATTGAGCGCAATAAGTTTATAAGTGATCAGAGAGTCAAGATCGATAGTTTATAATATTACTCTATAATCTCTTTAAGGTGTATGTCGAAATGCAGGCATGTGTAGCCAGGAATGCCTGCGTTGCCAGAGTGCCTATATGCTAGATGCCATGGAATAACTACTTCCCAGCGATCTCCAGGGCGCATGTTTTGTATGGCTATAAGCCAGCCGTCTATAACGTCTCCTTTTTTTATCGTAAATTTGAAATTTGTAGAAGAGTCAAATTGAACATCATCGACAAATCTTTTGCCTGTGTATGCAGTGCTTATTGTATTGCCCGTAATGGCAATAGCCGCACTGTCCTTACTGCCCGATTCTATTATTTTATAATACACGTAATTTTCGTTTCCTCCATTGGGTATACTTGCTTTTTGATATGCAGTATCATTTTTTAGCGCATTGAAGGCTGCTTCGTTTGTATTTTTCCATGCAGTATCAACTTCATCATCACCACTGTTGCAGGAAATTATGGAAAGACTTATAATAAAAGTGCATAGATAGTATATATTTTTCTTAATCTTAATCATAAAATAATTGCTTATATAAATAATTTGTATATTTTTTTTGAATAATATTTGCTTGAAAGGGCTTTTATACCCTAAAACTGAACTTCAGGAGCTCTTTCGGCACCAGCATCGGATTTAAAATATGGCTTGGTATTGAATCCCGACATATTGGCAATCATATTGTTGGGGAATTTACGTACCAATGCATTGTACTCCTGCGCCACATCATTGAAACGCTGCCTTTGCACCGAAATCCTGTTTTCTGTTTGCTCCAATTGTGCCTGCAGATCCATAAAATTTTGGTTTGCTTTTAGGTCAGGGTAGGCCTCTATACTCACAAGGAGTCTGCTTAGTGAGGAGCTAACTTGTCCTTGGGCGGCTTGAAACTGCGCCATCGACTCTTCCGTCATGTTTGTAGGGTCTATAGATACCGATGTTGCCTTCGCTCTAGCTTCTACAACTCCTTGCAGGGTAGCTTGCTCGTGATTGGCGTATCCCTTGACGGTAGACACCAAATTGGGAATGAGGTCGGAGCGACGTTGGTACTGATTTTCTACATTGCCCCATTGGGCAGTTACTGTCTCTTCCATGCTCACAAGTTTGTTGTAAACTCCTGTATACCAAAAGAAAACAATGCCAACTAGAACGACCAATATGGTAATTATGACCGTAGATTTTTTCATATCTATTGTTGTTTTTATATTATTAAATTAATTTTCTTAATAGCGTTTTCATGCTAACTTCTATTTCCAATTTACTAACAATGGAGTCAATGGCAATTCTTTCTTGCAGCATGGTATCTCTATTGCGTATGGTAACAGTCTGATCTTCCAGTGTTTGATGATCTATTGTTATGCAATACGGAGTTCCTATAGCATCTTGTCGGCGGTATCGCTTTCCTATGGAGTCTTTTTCGTCGTATTGGCAGGTAAATTCAAATTTTAATGAGTTCATTATTTCTTTTGCTTTTTCAGCCAAGCCATCTTTCTTTATAAGGGGTAGGATGGCCAATTTTACGGGAGCAAGTGCTGGAGGAAATTTTAATACTACTCTGGTATCGCCGCCATCAAGTTTTTCTTCGCAATAAGAACCCGAAAGGACGCTTAAAAACATGCGGTCTACTCCAATAGAAGTTTCTATAACAAAAGGGACGTAAGATTTATTGAGCTCTGGGTCGAAATATTGCATTTTTTTTCCCGAGAATTTTTCGTGGCTGCTTAAGTCAAAATCTGTACGAGAGTGTATTCCTTCTACTTCTTTAAAACCAAAAGGCATCTGATATTCAATGTCTGTGGCTGCATTGGCATAATGCGCCAATTTCTCGTGATCGTGGAATCGGTATTTTTCTTCCCCCATTCCCAGGAGTTTATGCCATTTTATTCTTGTCTCTTTCCATTTGGCAAACCACTCTAACTCTTCTCCAGGGCGCACAAAAAACTGCATTTCCATCTGCTCAAATTCGCGCATGCGGAATATAAATTGTCGGGCTACTATCTCATTGCGAAAGGCCTTTCCTATTTGGGCAATGCCAAAGGGGATTTTCATTCTCCCACTTTTTTGTACGTTCAAGAAGTTCACAAAAATCCCCTGTGCTGTTTCTGGGCGTAGGTACACCTTGCTAGCACCTTCTGCCGTAGATCCCATTTCGGTAGCAAACATGAGGTTGAATTGCCTTACCTCTGTCCAGTTTCTTGTGCCAGACACGGGGCACACGATTTCACAATCAACAATTATTTGGCGAAGTTCAGACAAATCGCCTTCGTTGAGTGTTTTGGCAAATCTTTCATGTAGTGCTTGTCGTTTGGATTCATTGTCCAAGACCCTTGTGTTGGTTGCCTTGAATTGAACCTCATCGAAGGCTTCTCCAAATTTTTTTGCTGCTTTGTCGACTTCTTTTTTTATTTTATCTTCAAATTTGGCCAGATGCTCTTCTATCAAAACGTCGGCTCTGTATCTTTTTTTTGAATCTTTGTTGTCAATCAAAGGGTCGCTGAAAGCATCAACATGTCCTGAGGCCTTCCATATTGTGGGGTGCATAAATATTGCCGAATCTAAGCCCACCACATTTTCGTTCAGTAAGGTCATGCTGTCCCACCAATATTTTTTTATATTGTTTTTTAGCTCTACCCCATTTTGCCCATAATCATAGACAGCTCCCATGCCATCATATATTTCGGAAGAGGGAAATACAAAACCATATTCTTTAGAGTGCGAAACTATTTTTTTGAAAACATCATCTTGTGCCATATTAAACTTTTTCTTTTTTTATCTTGAGATTGCAAAGATAAGCTATTTTTTTTGTGTTCATTGTTAAGAGAAAGTAAATAATTTAAGAATATGCCACTTTTTTTTACTTAAAAAGTTATCTTTGCAAAACTTTGTGTTAGTCAAGTTGGTTTGTTTT
>BHEP01000064.1 GCA_003851245.1 Bacteroidales bacterium
CTCCTAGGCGATAAGCCAATGAACTTCCTGCGCCTATTTCAAATAGTATATTACCAATTCTTCCTTTTAACAATGAATATACAGCCATATTTTTTATTTATGCCCACACCTAAGCACGAGCTTATTTATGATTTTAATTTGTAATACATATAAGATGAGAAATTTAAAAAGCAGCATAACATCTTCGTTTTAGTTCGCACTATATATCTTATTTGTATTGGATACAATTTGTAGAAACTTGCCTCTTGCAAATATTTATTTAAGAAAAAGAAACCTTTTTTTTGCTTGCAAATGAGCTTAATTCCTGAAAATAGGATGCCAATTGCTCTGCCGTAAAACACTTTTTTAAGATTCTCGTTGTCGTCATCAACGTTATTTTTCATAAAACACACCAAAGAATTAGCTACTTTTAATTTATCGAAAATTATTTCGTCCGAAACTAATGTCGTTATCGAATTTTCTCTAATGAAATAAGAATACACCGAGAATGCTTTCAGAGCCATAAGTTTTTCTGCAAAATAAAGTGCCCTAGGAGTAAATTCTTCATCTTCAAAATAAACCTTCGGTAAAAAAAACAGTCGATTTTGAATAAGAAATTCTCGTCTGAAAAGATAGGCCCAAGCTCCAACAACAAAATCTTTATTTAGTAAGTATTCTCGACCTGTTTGTAAGTTAGAGACAGAGCTTCGTGAGTCAAAAAAACGAGCAAAATCATCTTGATAGGGTATCGATGGAGCAATCTCAAACATATCTAGCTCCGATTCTTGCATCACATGCAAGAGTTCTCGCAAGCAATTTTCGGCTATCCAATCATCCGAATCTACAAACCAAACATATTCACTTTCCGAAGCCTTTAATCCATTATTTCTAGCTTCTGACAGGCCTTGATTTTCTTGTACAATAATTTTGATGTTAGAATAATTGCTCGCAAATTGAGTAATCAGAATCTGACTATTGTCAAGAGAACCATCTATCACTACAATAATGTTGTAGGTCGATGCAGGAATATTCTGATTCACCAAAGAGAGTAGACACCTAAGTACATATTTTTCGGTATTATATACTGGAACAATGAAGCTAAATAATGTTTTCATCGCAATATTTTTTGAAATTTTAAACAATACTCGCTACATTCTCTCTCATCGAAACAACCTTTTTAGGGGCATTTATCGACATTCTCTTTACTTCCAAGGGATTGTCAATCATCCATTTCATCGCCTGTGCCAAAGCATAAACATCGTTGGGAGCAATAAGTAGCCCATTTTCTTTATCCCTAATTTGCATCTCAGCACCTCCACAACGAGTAGCAATCACAGGTTTAGACTCAAGTAATGCCTCCGAAATATTGAGCCCGAACGCCTCTAAACATATGGTTGGATGTATCAATACATCAAAAGAACTAATATATTCAGAAACCTTACTAGGCTCAATCTTTCCATAAAAAAAAACCCTAGAATTAGATTTATATTTATGGAGTATTTTTTTTTTGTATTTCTTATCAATACTACCAATCAAATGCAGCTCACATGACTCCAAATTAAGCATATTGAAAGCCTCCAAAAGAATGTGAATACCCTTGACATAACAAATCCTTCCTACATAAAAGAAACGAATACAGCCATCTTTTACTATTGCAGTTTTTTTCTCAATCTCGTGGTATTTAAAAGGTACGCCATGGTGCAATACCTTTATTTTATGCTCATTCAATCCATTTAGAACCATATTGTTAGCAATTGCATAAGAAGGGGCAATCATCAAATCAACATTTTTAATAATTTCAGACCATTCTTTTTGCTTATTATCTATAGACAAACTTGCTTGACCAATAGGACTTACAAAATATATAAAGGGAAGTTTTGACAAAATATATCCCAATTTTAATCTAAAGGATAAGGGTAATTTCTTGAATATAGGATATATAAGAGAGCCTCCTTTTATATTTTTAAGTACGCATTTTAAGCATCCTTTTTGGGAAACCTTCACCTTGCATATTTCATCTCTATGGTTTAGCAATGTGCCCACAGGACAAGTTATTCCTCCATGATGTGCAGTAATTACACAAGGAATACTCAACATGCTAGCAATCCTTGAAAAATAGGCCTTGTGTGCATGCAAAAAAAACATATTAGGAGAAATATTTTTAACTATTTCAACGATAGAGACTTCGTCAAGTTGGCTAACTTCAAATAAATCAACATTTCTATACTGCTTCTTTGCTATATTATCTTTATAGCTAGGTTCAGTAATAAATGAAATAATAGCAATATCCAAACCTTGATCAATCATCTCATCAACCAAGTTTTTAACATATACCTGTCCTCCACCATAGGAGGAAAAAAAATCTCCATTAGCTACTATAAGAATCTTCATTATATATTTATATTGTTTATAATAATCAGAATTGCCTTATTAAATAATTCTATTTTTAACGAATATTTTTTTAAAGTAAGATATTATTTTTTTATCTACCAACAAAATAATCAGTTTCTTAAATCTATAAGATAATGAACTCGTATCGGCCCCTTCACTCCAGCTATGAGCACATATGTGATACGAATATCTGATCTTATTCTCTCCTAATCTCAAATAAATGTCGTCTGTTAGCTCTAATTGTGTCAACCTCAAATCAAAACAACTAGAAAAAACATCTGGAGGATACAAGTGAATGTCATTTTTCAAAACTTGATATATTGGAACAAGCCTAAACCCATACTTTTCTATAGAAATTGCAGTCATTATTTTAGGCATTATTATACTCCAATAGTACTTCGGATCATTTACAAACTCCCTATCCGTATAAAAATCTAAAATATCCTTAATCCAAACATGATTTTTTTCTGCTCCAATTACCGCAGCTTCTATCCCTAGACCTGCAGAAGTGCCTTTAGAGATGTTCTTATAAAATATTCTGGGATCAAACTCAACACTACTAAAAGCCGAATGAACAAGAAAAACATCAAAGCTTCTATAAACCATCACATCCATATCCAAATATATCCCGCCGTAGTGATAAAGAGCATACAAACGAATGTAATCTGCTGCATAAGCCCATTTCTTTGCCTCACAAGCCTGCTTGACAAACAAACAGTCGTCAGGCTTAAAGCGATTCGTATCCCAAAGCATAATCTCATAATCGGGCATATGCTCTTGCCATGAGTCCACACATTGCTGATACAAGGCAGGCAAAGGGTCGCCACTCAACCAGCAGCAGTGGATTATTTTTGGTATTTTATCAACTTTATCCATAATAATTTTATTTATTGAAAAAATTGTATAAACCCATAATCATTTTATTATTTATCGCCTTTTTGTAAATTTTCACAAAACGAGACGAATTGTAACTATAGAGTTCTCCCTGCAGTACAAAAACAACTTCTGGAAGTAATTCAATAAAAAAAGTTTGAAGTGCTTCCAACTTTTCTTTCGACATCAAATCGGCAGAATTAGAACTGATACCATCTACTGGGAAATTAGTGATACACAAAGGGATATATCTGTATATTTTTTTATGCAAAATAATTGCAGTCACAAAAAACTCCCAATCCGAAATTATTTTGTGATTTTCGTTGTACAAACCTACTTGGCTAAAAATAGCTCGCTTTATAAATGTAGCTGGATGAGGCAGAGTCTTATCCAAAAACAGCCTAAAATTCCATTTTTTAGGATACTCTATTAATGTTTTACAATCGACTCCTATGTAATTGATATTGCCATAAATAAAATCTTCAGTGTAAATTTCAGAAAATACGCTTGACAATATGTTTTTCTCTGTTAGCCAATCACCACTATTGAGAAACAAGCAATACTCACCCTTAGCTTGCAATATGCCCTTATTCATAGCATTATAGATTCCGCTGTCGGCTTCGCTTATCCAATAAGCTAGTTTTTCTGAATGTTGCGCAATAATATCAAAACTTCCGTCTGTTGATCCTCCATCGATGATGATGTATTCAAGATCATTAAAGGTTTGGCAAAAAACACTTTCAATTGTTTTTTGCAGACCCAAAACATTATTCAAATTGACCGTAATAATTGACAAGCGCATGTTAATTTTTTATGTTTTAATTATAAGCTAATGTTAAAGTAAGAACTACTCAAATTTTAATAGCCAAACGAACTTCTTCTATGTTTTTAATTGCAAATAAATTATCATAGGGATAGTGCAATTTTTTTTGCTCATAGACTAGCTCATTGTTTAAAGAATTATATCTATACCACTTATATCCAAAATCTTCAACAAAATCATAAATTTCACCACAATAACAACCAGCAGAAAAAGCGTTTGACTCTGTAAATTCAAGCATTAAAACAGGAGCCTCTATTGATTGTAATAAATTTTTAGCCCCTTTTAGAACATTTAGCTCCCAGCCTTCAACATCAATTTTGATTAGTTTAATTTCGGAAGTCTCAATTGCATTATCAGCAATAAAGTCATCAAGACTTGTCGTCTGAACATCAATAGTTTGCCCTCCTTTCAGATTTTCGAGTTTCGCAAAGCTATTCCAAGCATCAAAACCTGTAGTGGAAATATTAAATGACAATTTTCCCTTGGAATCTGACAAGCCAACTTGTATGGGTTTTATCGCTTTGAATGAATTTAAATCAATATTCTCGCATAAGCGATCAAAAGTCTTGGGCGTTGGTTCAAAAGCATAAATCTTGCCCTGTTCTCCAACAATAGGAGCTGCAAGCAAAGAAAATAATCCTACATTTGCGCCTATATCAAAGAAAGTATCTCCAGAGCTAAGGTAACGCTGAACAAAAATAGTTTCATCTTCTTCAAAACCCTCATAAATATACCTAGATAAAACACTATCATTATATAAATTAATTTTGACTAGATCGGTGAGCTTCCAAGATATTTTTTCCGTAGAATAAAATAAAGCATTCCATTGTTGGGTCTCTTTTCTTGCCCTTTTCTCAAAGCACTTTCTTCTATACCAAATTGCAATTTTCTCTAAAAGTCTAAAAAAACGAATATCAATACGATATTCTAAAGTATTCTTTACCATTATTTATAAATTAGTATCATTAATTATTTTCCAATCGACTAAAGGCATAATTATTCCTGGTCGATGATCTGAATAAATTGAATTCACTACTTGTATATTCTCTATGTTTAGATCTAAGCGAATCTGATCATATATAATCCAGCGCACGGAATGAATTCCAATACAAATTTCTATAGAATAGTTGCCTGATCGCAGTAAATTAGGAGGTAAGTTTGCCACACTTTCATATACCCCTGGTTGAATATAATCGATGTTTTTTGAATTATCGTCAAAATATGTTCGGAAAAGAACTACGCCTGTTTGCTTGTCTTTCAAATCAAAACCAATTCTTAAGCCCATTGTTTTTTGCTTAATTAAATATTTAAAAACGATAGTAATTGGAGTATCTGTTGTAAAAAGACCAGTCATGGATGGTTGAATAAAAAGATCTAATAATTCAAAAGTTATATCATTTTCTAATGTTGTTTTTAATTCAGAAAAAGTTAAATTACTATTTTTATCCTGGGAATTATTATTTTTCAAATACAGGTTTATACCCTCGTCGACCTCACCAGAATAAGAAACAGTTCCATTATTCAAGCAACACAATCGATTACACAAGTTTTTTATGGCGCCCATATTATGACTTACAAACAAGACTGTTCTGCCTTCGCCTTTGGATACATCTTGCATTTTACCGATTGCTTTTTTCTGAAATTCGGCATCGCCTACTGCCAATACCTCGTCGACCACCAATATTTCGGGCTCTAGGTGCGCTGCTATTGAGAAGCCCAAGCGCACTGTCATGCCCGACGAATAGCGCTTGGAAGGGGTGTCGATATATCTTTCTACACCAGCAAAATCGACTATCTCGTCAAGTTTCATATCGATTTCTCGGCGTGTCATCCCCATAATGCAGCCGTTCATATATATATTTTCCCTGCCAGTGAGTTCCGGATGAAAGCCCGTACCCACCTCCAAAAGGGAAGCTATGCGCCCTTTGGCCTTAATGAGGCCTGTTGTAGGGCTGGTTACCCTCGAAAGAATTTTTAATAAGGTAGATTTTCCAGCTCCATTTTTACCAATGATACCCAGAATTTCACCTTTTTTTATTTCAAAATCAATGTCTTTTAGGGCCCATACATAATCACTCTTTCCCTTGGTGCTTCTGTCGTTTGCCTCCCCTATTCGCAAGTAGGGATCTTCCTTACGCAATATGCTCGTTTGCCACCAGCGGTTTAAGTCGTGACTCAAAGTGCGTGTACTAACTATGCCCAAACGATATTGTTTGGAAATATTTTCAAATTTAATTGCTATATCACTCATACTGTATCCATAAAACTACGTTGAACCCTATTAAACATCAGAATGCCTAAACACAAAACTATAGACATAAACACAAAACTATAAGCCAGCTGCCCCCATGAAAATACACCTTGACCAAAGCAGGCATACTTAAAAGTTTCCATTACTGCGGTCACAGGATTTAGGGCTACATATTTCTGTTTTTCTTCAGACATCATACTCAGCGGATAAATAATTGGTGTAGCATACATCCAAAGCTGCACAAGAAAGGTAAACAATATGCTCAGATCCTTATACTTGGTTGTCAAAGAAGATATTATTATGCCGAATCCTAGAGACAGGCCTGCCAATATGACAATCAACACTGGCAAGAGAAGAATATAGATATTGGGTGCTATTTGCGCCCCACTTCCAAAGTAATAGGCATAAATAATAAAAAAGAGAAACAGTTGTATGGCAAGCACAAAGAGGGTAGAGCTTACTGTACTTAAGGGAGATATGAGGCGAGGGAAATATACTTTTCCGAAAATTTGCTGGTTGTCATTGAAAGTTGATGATGTTTTTGTCAGACAGGTAGCAAAATAATTCCACAAACAAATGCCCGAAAGGTAGAACAATGGTGCTGGTATTCCATCGGTAGGGATATTGGCTATACCTCCAAAAACAACCATATACATGATGGTGGTCAATATTGGATTTACAAAAAACCAAAGAGGACCCAAAATAGTCTGCTTATATTGGGTTATTATATCGCGCTTTACAAACATGCGCCAAAGATCTTTGTATCTAAGGAGCTCTTTGAAATCGATGTCCAACAATCCCGTTTTGGGCTGGATAAGTGTTGTCCACTCCTCATTATTTACTCTCGACGGCCCTATATTTATCAACTTATTTTTCTCCATACATCTTCTCTATTATTTCTACTACTTTTAATCCATCTATAGGATCTGTAACTACAGCATCTTGGTAGCCTTTCAAAGACTTTATTACATTTTCAATCACATAATGGTGATTTTGTGCCGATCCCTTGTATGCTCCATAGTCATTCCCCGGATTGGTGGGTGGAAGTGAGGGCATGATATAATCTTTTACATGGCAATATTCTACTGCATTCATATACTGTCCGCCCACCTTGAGACTTCCATTTTCTGCAATAAGAGTGACTGAGCTTTCATAATTCTTATCCCACACCGAGCTTGAGTAATTGAAAACCCCAATACCTCCATTGACAAACTCAAAATTGATGATTCCCGTATCTTCAAAATCAGTGAGGTGGTGGTGATTAAAATCTGCAAAACGAGATTTAACATCTACAATATCTCCAAAAATCCAATACATAAGATCTATAAAATGAGAAAACTGCGTGAAAAGAGTTCCCCCATCTAATTCTTTAGTGCCGTGCCAATTGCCTTGCTTGTAATATCTTTCGTCCCTATTCCAAAAACAATTTATCTGAACGAAAAATATTTTTCCTAAGCGCCCAGAACTCACCATTTCTTTCATCCATAAAGAAGGCGGAGAATATCGGTTTTGCATTACACAAAACACCCTGCGCTCCATGCGCTCGGCGGTAAGAATAATTTCTTGTGCATCATGCCTGTTCAAAGCCATGGGTTTTTCTACAACTACATGTAGCCCGGCTTCCAGTGCCTTGATTGCCAAACTTGCATGTACGCCATTGGGTGTACAAATATTGAGAACATCAATATCCAGTTGAGCCGCAAGTAAGTCATCCAAAGAGGAAAAAAAAGGCACCTTATAGGCTTCCAAACCCAAATTTTCGGCAGGGAGAATGTCACACAAGGCGGTCAATTGAGCCTGCCTATCCCTGCAAATCATCTCGGCATGTCGTTTGCCAATATGTCCACAACCTATGATGGCAAATTTTATTTTCTTATTGCCTATATTCATCTGTTTTCGTACATTTGTTTGTAATAGTTTTGATAGTCCCCAGAGGTTACCTCCTCTACCCATCCTTGATTTTCCAGATACCAAGTAATAGTTTTTACTATGCCATCTTCAAACTTTGTTTCTGGCAACCAGCCCAATTCCTTACTTATCTTCTGAGGATCAATGGCATAGCGCTGGTCGTGTCCCAGCCTGTCTTTTACAAAAGTAATCATATCATCGTTTATAAACCCTATACCCGGATGTCCCGGTTTTAGTACCTGCTGATAAGAATGGTTCTGCTCCATCAAGCGACGTATTGTGGCAATTGTTAATTTTACAATTTCTATATTTTGCTTTTCGTTGTGACCACCAACATTATAAATCTCGCCAATCCTTCCCTTGTGCAATACCAAATCTATGGCCTTACAATGATCTTCCACATAAAGCCAGTCCCGCACATTGCTGCCATCGCCATAGACAGGGAGTTTTTTCCCCTCCAAAATATTTTTTATAATAAGGGGTATCAATTTTTCTGGAAAATGATAAGGACCATAATTATTTGAGCATCTGGTGGTATTTACTGGCATCTTAAAGGTCTCGGCATAAGCCTTTACTATAAGATCTGCCCCAGTTTTGGACGCGCTATAAGGGCTGTTTGGATCCAAGGGGGTAGTTTCTAAGAAATAGCCAGTGTCTCCCAGACTGCCATACACCTCGTCTGTAGATACTTGCAAATATTTTACGCCATCTCGGTATATGGGGTATCCATTCTCATCCTTCCCTACAGTCCAGAATTTTTTTGCCGTATCCAAGAGATTCTGTGTGCCCAAAATATTGGTCTGAAGAAAAATTTGAGGGTTCTCAATACTTCTATCTACGTGACTTTCGGCAGCAAAATTGACGAGATAATCTATATTGTAATCTTCAAATATTTTGTTTGTTACCTTAGAATCACAAATGTCGCCTTTTACAAAAATCAGGGAATCATTTTTTAGATCTTCCTTGAGTGTTCCCAAATTTCCAGCATATGTAAGTGCGTCAAGAACAATAATCTTAATGTCTGAATGTGCTTTTAACATATGCTTTACAAAATTGGCACCTATAAATCCAGCTCCACCAGTAAGAAGATAATATTTTATATTTTTATTTTCCATATATAATTCATTTTGCAATATTTATGCCAAGAGAGACAAAAGGTATTGTCCATAGTCTGTTTTTTCTAAAGAGGTAGCCAGAGTTTTTAAATCGTGCTCATTTATCCATTTATTTCTCCAAGCAATTTCTTCGAGACAAGAAACATAAAACCCCTGCCGTTTTTGAATAGTTTCCACAAAATTTGAAGCTTCCAATAAACTGTCGCAATTGCCTGTGTCTAGCCATGCAAAACCTCTACCAAACAACTCTACTTTCAACTTATTCTCTTCAAGATAAATTCTATTTAAATCCGTAATCTCATACTCGCCTCTTATAGAGGGTTTTAGATTCTTAGCTTTTTCTACTACAGTATTATCATAAAAATAAAGACCAGGCACAGCGTAATTGGATTTTGGATTTTCTGGCTTTTCTTCAATAGACTTTACTCGCCCTTGATCGTCAAAATCCACAACACCATAAGCCCTAGGATCTTTTACATAGTAGCCAAAAACACAGGCTCCATCCTGCACATCTTGCGCTTTTTGTAGCATCTTGCTAAACCCTTGTCCATAAAAAATATTATCGCCAAGAATAAGGCATGCCGAATCTCCTGCCAAAAAATTCTCTCCCAAAACAAAGGCTTGAGCCAAACCATTGGGTACTTCTTGTATGATATACTCAAATTTCATACCCAAATGCTCGCCACTCCCCAGCAACTCCTCAAACATTGGCAAATCGCGAGGAGTAGAAATAATCAAAACCTCGCGTATCCCTGCCAGCATAAGCGTAGACAGGGGATAGTAAATCATGGGCTTGTCGTAAACAGGCATAATCTGCTTAGAAATAGACTTTGAAAGTGGATAAAGCCTAGTAGCACTACCTCCTGCTAATATAATTCCTTTCATATATATAGATCTTTATTCTTGTGTTTTATCTGACAATACTCTCAATATATTCTCTAAACTATTGGCTTCCTTGTCTTTCGACGACAACACCAGCTCATCGTCCCTCAAGGGCCACTCAATACCCACTGTAGGATCACTGTAAAGCAAGGCATCTTCACTCGACGCCTTATACACATTATCTACCTTATAGGAGAAAATGGCTGTTTCGCTCATCACCAAAAAACCATGGGCAAAGCCCCGAGGAACAAAAAACTGCTTCTTATTGTCTGCCGACAGCTCTATCATTACAAATTTTCCAAAACTATCAGAATCTTTGCGAATATCTACCGCCACATCAAGCACCATTCCATGCAATACTCTCACCAATTTGGCCTGGGCAAATGCCCCTTTTTGAAAATGAAGACCTCGAAGAACTCCAAAATTAGACTGGGACTCATTGTCTTGAATAAAATCGACCTTGCCAATATATTTGTCAAATTCTTCTTTTTT
Source organism: Bacteroidales bacterium (assembly GCA_003851245.1). Lineage (GTDB taxonomy): Bacteria > Bacteroidota > Bacteroidia > Bacteroidales > Azobacteroidaceae > BHEP01. The sequence goes on from BHEP01000064.1 coordinate 10,715, forward strand.
GTAAGTTTCCATAAAATAACCTCGCCCATCAAGGTGAACCTTGGGCTCCAATATCCATAGCCCCTTAATCTCTGTTTCAATATAATTCATTTGCAAATAATTTTAGTTTACAGTTTTATAATGCGTTTTTTATTACACTTTTGCTAAAAATGCAATATCAATGATGTTTCGTAAAAAAAACAAAATCAAAACGCGACCAAAACGCAATGTAAAACGCGACCAGAACGCAAAGTTAAGATAATTCCTTGATTAATTTAGCTTATCGCAAGAGGATATTTGCAATATTTATTGACAATTCGTTTGGAATAGTGAAAAAAAAGTGTTTACTTTGCACTCGCTTAGTAAGAAAGCAAGCCTGGTACCTTGGCCGAGTGGTTAGGCAGCGGTCTGCAAAACCGCGTACGGCGGTTCGAATCCGCCAGGTACCTCATTTTCGTAAAAGACACCAGCAATATTGTTGGTGTCTTTTTGCATTGAATTATTTTAATTCATTTTATTACAATAAGTTATGATATGGAATTTAAACCCCGAAATTATTGAAGGATTATCCATCCGATGGTATGGATTGATTATCCTGCTTGCCCTTTTTCTTGAATATAATCTCGTAAATTATTTTTTGAAAAAGAAAGCTTACCAATACCACAAACAAATTTCCGAGACTCTTATCATCTTTATATTTATTGGGGCTGCCTTAGGAGCTCGTTTGACACATGTGTTTTTTTATGACTGGGAATATTATTCACAACATTTGACAGAAATATTCCAGCCATGGCAGGGAGGACTTGCCAGCCATGGGGGTGCCCTAGGAGCACTTATTGGCATAGTATCTTACATCTACTTTTATGGTGAAAGGCATCAAATACGCCTGCTTCCCCTACTTGACGTACTGGCATTCCCTACCCTACTGGTGGCTACAATGATACGAATAGGCAACTTTACCAATGCCGAAATTCTGGGTCTACCCACAGGCTGCGATAAGGGTATAGTTTTTTGCCAAGATCTTAGAGATGCTGTAACTTATAGTGGACAAACGAATCTTGTGGCTGCAATTGAGGTGGAAAAAGATGCTAGCAAAGAAATTATTAATGGCCGCATGCCCCTACTTGTACACTGGCAACTGCGAAGTAACAACGCAGAAGAAATAAACGCAATAGCCAATTTTACGCAAAAATACTATACCAACAATATTCAATTAAAAGAAGGCAAACCGCAGCTTACCGATCAAAAGAAGGTAATCTACACCCAAGAAGCCTACGGCATTCTTCGGCACCCAGCACAAGTATACGAGGCTCTATACTATTTTATGCTAGCTATTTTGGCTTTATACCTCACAAATCGATCGGGAATAAAACAAGGAATTGTTTTTTCTAGCTGCTTTTTTGCCGTATTCACATTTCGTTTCCTCATAGAATTTATCAAGGAAAATCAGATGGCAACAGAAATTGGAAAAACGTTAAATATAGGTCAAGTGCTAAGCATACCCTTTATTTTAATATTTACCGTACTCCTTTTTTATTTCATAAATAGAAAAAACACTGAACTTTAAAACAAAAAAAACGCATAAAAACACATCAAATAATAAAATAACAAGCTATATTTGTATTTCAATTAAATAAATTAAATGATGATAACAAAACTTAGACTGTTAATGATATTGGTCTGTACATCAATATTAGCGGTTTCTGCTCAAAAAGATTCTAAACCTTGGGCAAGAATTTATATAGATGGGAAATTTGGAATAATCAACAAATCGGGCTTAGAAATACTCAAACCCGAATATGATATGGTCAGCGATTTTCAAAAAAATGCTGCCGTGGCAATCAAAGACAGCAATGTTTTTAGAATCAACATCCATGGACAGCGAATGCCTTTTATTCATGAAAATGAGGAGAAAGGAAAAATTCGCGTGTTTTCTGAAAACAATAAATTTGGTCTTAAAGACAATAAAGCAATCACACTTTGCGAGGCCAAATATGACTATATAGGGAGATTTGTAAGCGGCAAAGCTCATACATTTCTAAATGGTAAGATGGGACTCATTTCCGACAAAGGAATAGAAATTGTGCACCCCCTTTACAACAACATTTATGACTTTGACAAAGGAAAGGCCATAGTCAGCAAGGACTCCCTATTCGGACTCATTGACGATAAAGGCATAGAAATAGTATCGCCTCTATACAACCATATTGAAAGAATAAAAAACAACAACTATCTGGTATTGGCAGATACTATTTGGGGAGTGTTGAACGAAAATGGACTCGAACTAATAAAACCCAAGTATGCTGCAATTTTTCCAAGCAAGGATGGATGGAAAACATTTCTAAACGGAAAAATAGGACTGCTTGCCGATGATGGTATGCTTATGTTTGAGCCTGCATATGATAATATTGGCAACCTTGACAACAATATTTTTATAGTATCCTTGGACAATAAATACGGTATCCTCAATAAAAAAGGCAAGGAGTTGGTAGCTCCTAGATACGATTTTATCAATAAATTTGAGGGCGGAAACGCATTAATATTAAAAAATGGACTCTGGGGCTTACTCAATAATGAAGGCATTGAACTCGTGGAACCTCAATTTAATGGAATAAAACAGGTTAAAGACAATTTTTATAAGGCATACAAGGGAAGTATGCAAGGAATACTTAATAAAGATGGTGTAAAGGTGATAGAAACCAAATATCATGATATAGAATTATTCTAACAAATAAAAAATAAATACATATGAAAATTACATTTCACGGAGCTGCCCAGACAGTAACTGGCAGCAAACATTTAATTACACTCAAAAACGGCACAAAAATCCTGCTAGACTGTGGCATGTTTCAAGGAATGGGAAAAGATACCAACGAACTCAACAGGAATTTTGGCTTCAAAGCCAACGAAGTTTCTTATGTGTTTTTATCGCATGCCCATATAGACCATTCTGGACTGCTGCCGCGCTTGGTTAAGGATGGCTTTAAGGGTAAGATTTTTGCAACGCCTGCCACCATAGATATAGCCAAGGCCCTACTACGGGACTCTGCCTTTATTCAGGAACAAGATATCTACTACATGAATAAAAAAAGAAGACTCGAAGGAAGACCTCTTTTGGAACCTCTGTACACCGAGGTTGATGCCAGAAATACTTTTGAACTTTTTCATCCCCTAAACTATAATAGCCCAATAAAATTGCCTGAAGGAGTAGAATTGCAATTGTTTGATGCTGGACATATTATCGGAAGTGCAAGCATCTTTGTAACTATAACCGAAGATGGCAAAGAAATAAAATTGATGTTCAGTGGTGATGTGGGAAGGTATAGAGATCCTATTCTAAACTCCCCTGAATGCTACCCTCAAGCCGACTATATCATAATAGAATCTACCTATGGCAATAAGGTGCATGCCCCCATTGAAGGCTATGGAGCAGAACTAAAAAAACAAATTCAGAAAACTTGTATTGAAAAGAAAGGCAAACTAATAATTCCTGCCTTTAGCGTAGGACGAACACAGGAACTACTTTTTGCCCTTAATGAACTTGAGCTTGAAGGCGAATTGCCCCCCGTAGATTATTATGTAGATAGCCCCCTATCTACAACTATCACCAAGATAGTAAAAAGTCATCCCGAATGTTACAACCGGGCACTACAAAACCTATTAAAAAGAGACAATGACCCCTTCGACTTCAAAGGTTTGCGATATATCACAGACAAAAGAGATTCGCAAGCGCTCAACAAGAGTATCAAGCCTTGTGTGATTATTTCTGCCTCTGGAATGGCTGAGGCTGGAAGAGTAAAGCACCACATAGCCAATAGCATAGAAAACTGGCGCAACACCATACTTATTGTTGGATATTGCGAGCCAAATTCCTTGGGAGGTAGACTCAAAAAACATCCCGAAGAAATTGGTATTTTTGGCGATAGATTTGCCGTAAATGCCGATATACAAACAATAGACTCAATGAGTGCACATGCCGATTTCAACGATCTATCGCAGTTCCTAGCTTGCCAAGATGCTAGTGAGGTAAAACAAATTTTTGTGGTACATGGAGAGCCCAAGGTGCAAAAAGAATTTAGACTTAGATTAATGAAAAAAGGATTTAAAGATGCCGTCATTCCTCAAGCTCATCAGGAATTTGAGCTGAAAACAAAAGAATAGGCGCAGACATTGTGTTTGCGTCGAATAATTTATTTCATTATTTAAGCAAATCGACCAAATATTTTTTTAATTTCTCTTCACTTTTTCATTCAAAAAGCGAAATAAGTTAAACAAAAAAAACGATTTTACTTGTTTTTTTACGTTTTTTAATTTAACTTTGAATCGGTAATATAAATTACATTTATGAATTAACACATTATTTAGCATGTATACCTATCATATTAGTATTATAT
>BHEP01000065.1 GCA_003851245.1 Bacteroidales bacterium
GGAAGCGGGTGAAAGCGCAAATGTTGCGCAGCAAGACGATAAAAAAATATCTGGAACAATTGTCGATGCCAATGGTGAAGCCATTATTGGGGCGAGTGTGGTGGTGAAAGGCACAAATATTGGGACTATAAGCGACTTAGATGGCAATTTCTCTATTCAAACTTCAATTAACTCTACACTAGTGCTTACCTATTTGGGTTACCTAAAACAAGAAATTGTAGTTGGAAATCAAAAAAACTTGCAAGTAATGATGCGCGAAGATACCCAAGTTTTAGATGAAGTAGTAGTGGTAGCTTATGGCACGCAAAAGCGTAAAACAGTGACAGGCGCAATGAGCAAACTTGCTACCGGAGAGATGAGTGATATGCCTGTTTCCAATATGGGCCAAAAATTGCAAGGGAAATTTGCTGGAGTTCAGATCAATCAAGCCAATGGAGAACCCAATGGTGGTCTTTCTTTTCGCATACGTGGACAAGCTTCTATCAATGGAGGAAATTCGCCATTGCTCGTTGTTGACGGGTTTCCAACAACCGCTGGACTAGAAACCATCAGTCCCGATGAAATAGAATCCATTACCATTCTTAAAGATGCAGCATCAGCATCACTCTATGGCTCTCGTGCTGCAAACGGAGTCATATTAGTCACAACAAAAACAGGAAAGGAAGGAAAAACGAACATAGAATTTAGTTCCTACTATGGTTGGGAAAAAGTCTCGGACAGAGGAAAACCCGATGTAATGAACGCCCAAGAATTTGCTCACTTCAAAAAAGAATATTATGAAGACAGGGCTCGTTACGAAGGATATACTGGAGGAGTGCCCGATGTTTACAAATACCCAGATTCTGTAAGCAATGGTACAGACTGGTTTGACATTCTCTTACGTACGGCCAAAACAGAAAGCTACAATCTATCGCTCACAACAGGAACGAATAAGATGAAATCGGCAGTTAACATCAACTATAGCAATCAAGAAGGAGTTGTCTTAAATACCTATGCCGAACGCTTCTCGGCTAGAGCAAACAACCTGTTTAAAGCCTCTGAAAAGGTATCCTTCGGATTAAATCTTTCTGGCTCTTATCGCAAAAGTCAAATCACAGGAGGTCTTGGAGGAGGCAGGTATATTATAGGCTCATCATTTCTTATGGATCCTCAGTTGAAATATAGAAATGACGATGGTTCATATCCTGTTTCTTATACCCAGCCTGGTATGTTTGCCAATGCCAACTACTACCGCGTACTTACCGAACGCCAAGAGCCCAAACGAGAAATCAATGCCATTACCAATGCTTTTATGGATGTAGATCTAATTGAAGGACTAAAATATAGACTTAGTGCCAATGTTGATGTGGGAAATAGAATAAGTGAAGTTTGGAGACCATCTACTGCCAATGGAGGAATGTTTAGTGCGCCTCCTCGTCCTGCCATAGGGAGCTATGAAACAGCAAACTATCTTAACTGGCTAATTGAAAATTTATTTACCTACAACAAAACGATTGCAGAGAAGCATAATTTAGACTTTTTAGCGGGATATGCCGCACAAAAATCTGCAAGCGAACATGCCAGAATAAATGCCTCACAATATCCTGACGATGAAATATCTTGGTTTGATGCAGCAGCAGTAAAAACGGGTGAAGGTCAGTTGGGAAATACAGAAGGTGTATGGTCGATGATCTCTTATATTGGGCGATTAAACTACAACTACAACGAAAAATACCTTCTGTCGATGTCGTACCGACGCGATGGCTGTTCTCGATTTGGGGATAATACAAAGTGGGCAAACTTTCCTTCAGTATCATTAGGTTGGCTTGCGTCGGACGAAAATTTTGGAATGTCTCTAAAAGATGCTGTCAGTCTCAATTATCTAAAAGTAAGGGCAAGTTACGGGAAGGTTGGAAACAACAATATAGGAAATTATAAATATCTAGCATCCATCGTAACAAGCAATTACGTCAGTAATGGTGCCATTGCTTCGGGTAGAGCCTTGAATGGAATTGGAAACAACAACCTCACCTGGGAAACAACCAAACAATATAACGTGGGCTTGGATTTTGGACTCTTCAATGACCGTCTCTTTTTTGTATATGACTACTATTGGAAAAATACAGAAGGCTTGCTTTATCAAATTGAAATTCCCAGACAAGCGGGTTTCGAAAATATCCAATCCAATATTGGTGAATTCAGATTCTGGGGACATGAATTTGGACTCGAAACCAAGAATTTTGTAGGCAAGGACTTTAGATGGAGCACCCACCTCAACCTAACAATCAACCGCAACAAGGCGATTAAGCTAGGTACTAACGATATGCACATTGGAGGGAATGCAAACTACGAAGACTACAATCGTACAGAGGTCGGAGGGCCTTTAGGGCGCTTCTATGGCTATGTCCTTGATGGGGTATTTATGAATCAAGCCGAATTTGATGCAGGGGCAAAGCATAGTACATCAACAGTAGGAAGCGTACGTCTGAAAGACATCAACCAAGATGGGAAGATAGACATGGACGATCGCACATTCATTGGCGATCCAAATCCGGATTTTGTATATGGTATCACAAATAGTTTTATATACAAAGACTTTGATGCAAGTATAGTTATAGCTGGTGCAGTAGGAGGCGATATATTTGATGGGACGCTTCAATGGACAGAAAATTTAGATGGCGTATTCAATGTCAGAAAAGAAATGGCTGAACGATGGAGGTCTGAGGAGAATCCTGGTAATGGCATAGTGCCAAGTACCCGTTCGGGAACCACTGAGCCCTTTCGCTACAATACCGACCGCCATGTTTTTGATGGCTCATATCTCTCAGTAAAAAATATTAGCTTAGGATACACCCTCCCTCTAAGAAAGAATGGCTATATTTCAAGTGCCCGACTCTATCTAAGCGGACAGAACTTATTCACATTCACAAAATATCCTGGAATGAACCCCGAAGTAAGTCACAATGGGTCTGATGGTCTGAGACCGGGAGTAGATATTAGTTCATATCCTGTATCTCGCATATTCACTATAGGTGCAAATATTAAATTCTGATGAAAAATAAACAATTAAAATTAGGAAAAATGAAACCTCAAAAAAATAAAAATAGAGCAAGAAAATACCTCACATACCTCATTATTATGAGTTTCGGACTAGTTGCCTGTGAAGACGATTTTTTAAGTCTTTATCCCGAGACTTCCCTATCATCTGGACTTTTCTACAAAACACCAACACATTTCGACCAAGCAATTTTAGCTTCTTACGAAAAAACCAGAACAACTGTCGTCAACGGAATGTTTATGGATGAAATGCGTTCAGACAATGCTTTTTATACACAATACGATGCCGATAGAGGACCGTATTTATATACCGAAGTAATCGCATTATTTCTTGACGATCAAACAACCGGCAACTCAATTGCTGCTCTTTACAACGACCTATACACAGGAATTGGACGTGTAAATACAATACTTAGCAGACTTGAAACATCCCAATTAACATCTGAAGAAAAGAGCAAAGTGCGTGCCGAAGCCTTATTTTTGAGAGCATTCTTTTACTTCGATCTCGTTCTGCACTGGGGATCTGTGCCCTTAATGCTCGAAGAGGTCACTACTGAAGACCAAGCCTTTGTCGCAAATTCTAGCATCAATAATATTTATGCACAAATCATAGCGGATGTTAGTGAAGCTATTCAAATAGGTATGCCACTGGCAAGTGTCTTTCCTCAATCCGGAAGAGCAACAATGGGAGCCGCTAAAATGCTACGTGCCTATGCCTATATGACAATGCCAAATAGAGAGTACGCATTGGCTGAAATTGACCTGCTTGAAATTACTCAAATGAATTACGAACTGCTGGCAAGTTATGTCGATGTATTTGATCCTGCAAAAAAGAACCACAAAGAATCAATTTTTGAAATTCAATACCTTGATGGAGATGGCGGACAACACAACGACCTTCCTTGGCGGCTGATTCCCAAATGCAGCAATAACGGTCTTCTCATGGGAGTAGCTGCCAACAACTACTCAAATGTCAGTGGGGGATGGTGTGTGCCAACCCAAGAAATGGTTGATTCATACGAAGCTGGCGACAAGCGATTAGATGCATCAATTGCAGTAGCAGAGGGACTACTGGATCAAAGCCAGCAATTTACCTTTCAAACATTAAAAAGTGTTGTAAATTACAAGCCTGTGACAGGGAAAGGTCATTTCTATTTCGTCAAAAAATACTATCACCCTCCCTACAGCCATGCCTCAAAAACTGGTGATAATTTTCCCGTATATCGTTATTCAGGAGCTCTATTGTTGCTCGCTGAAGCTCTTGTTGAACAAGGCAAGCTTACTCAGGCTCTTCCATATATCAATCAAGTAAGAAATAGAGCAGGACTTGACGATTTGACACAAGTAACAAAAATCGATGTTGTAAATGAAATGAGGCATGAACTCGCATTTGAAAATCATAGATGGACAGATATTATAAGAAATGGAATTGCCATCGATATAATGAAAAGACACGGCGAAGACATGAAAAAAACGCATGGATTTATATTGCCTCAAGCATTCAATGTAACCCAAGAGAAACTTATTTACCCATTCCATTTTAGGGAACTACTCGTCAACAAACAACTAAAGCAAAACCCTGGATATTAATCCCTATCATTTCACTATCATTTCACTATCATTTTACTGTCATTGAAACTTCTCATAGCAAGTTTTAATGACAGTAAAATAAATTCATCTTAAGCTATAAATATTATGACAATAAACTTCAAAATTAATCTATGGCAACTGCTATTGGCGGCATCTGTAATTTTTCTTACAGTACAGGTAGAGGCACAAACAACAAAACCCCTTGTAGCAAGCGTTATCAATCACAATCCTAGTGCCAAAGCAATTCACATCAGCGATGCGCAGCAAAACCTATCGCTCATCATCGACTATGCCCAAGGATGCAAAATAAGCCAGCTCAGCGTAAAAGGCAAAAATACCTTAGCCCCATCTGGTGTTTACACCGCAATAAAGACCGACACAGAAACTTTTACTTCGATAAATAAATCTGACGTTAAAGTACTTACTACCGACAATGGCGTTAAAATTACGAATGTCAAGTACGGAAACCAGCAATTAAATGTGCAGGAATCATGGAGTTTTGAGGCAGAGGAAGATAAGATCATTTGGACAATTTTGCGTGAATATAATAACAAGGCAATACTCGACGACATAGCATTCCCTACATGGAACTTTGCCGACCTATCTCTATGGAAAGGTGGAATATTCGATAACGGAGGAATGGTATGGTGCAAATACCTGGCTAATACAAACGATACCTACGGAGTGCACACTGCTGGAGTAACTTTCTGGAACCCCGACACTGGCAATGCTCTGCGCATAAAACCAAGGGTACAAAAAGGAAGGCATCTAGCCGCCAAATATTCACACAACGAAGATGACGAATTTCAATTTACACAATACGTCACCGATACCGAATTGATGCAAAGGTACAACCTTAGCCGCTTCGTGGCTGGTAAAGCCGACGTATTTGCCCCTTTTTATGTCAAAAAAGGAAGCTCCTCAATCACCCTAGAAATTAGCTATGTAGACTACAACAAAGAATATTCCAGAGGCACACTGCCAGCAATCAATGCTACAGCCGTGCGCGAACTCCTCAACACTACCGGCAGATATGGAGTCGTAGACAACAACATAATAGGCGCCAACGGATGGATAACCAACTGGAAATGCCTACATGAACCCTTCTTCGCTCAAATAGGAATGGCTCTAAATGACGAAAATTATACCCAAAATTTTTCTGCAACCCTCGACCAAGAACGAGACCAAGCAATGCTAGCCGATGGAAGAGTGCTTTCTCGTTGGCACGACATTCAAGGCGACGAAATAGAAGGAACGTACAACACAAAAACAGGGTATTACGAGGCTATGTGGGGATATACCATAGACTCACAAACAGGATACATCATCAATACCACCGAACAATTTCATCTCAACGGCAACCTCAAGTGGCTAAAAGGCCACAAGCTATCCTGCGAGCGAGCCCTCGATTGGCTCATCAGAAGAGATACAAACAACAACGGCATATTTGAAATGAAAAATGACAATATAGCCCAACAAAAAGCCAGCGACTGGCTAGACATCGTATGGGCTGGATTTGAAAATGCTTTCGTCAATGCTCAAATGTATGAGGCGCTAAATCTGTGGGCTGAGTGCGAAAAAATACTTGGAGACTCACAAAAAGCACAATACTACGCCAAAGTAGCTCTGCGCCTCAAAGAATCCTTCAACAAGCCTATTGACCAAGGCGGATTCTGGCATCCCGAAAAAAAACAATACATCTACTGGAGAGACAAAGACCAAAGCATACACGGCGACAACCTCGTGACCCCTGTCAATTTCGCTGCCATTGCCTTTGGTATTTGCGACGATAAAAATAGAATCGCACAAATACTCGACCAAATTGAAAGCAGAACTTCTGATGAGCAGCTGTTTCACTGGCCTCTATGCTTCGACTCTTTCAAGAAAGAAGAAGTACACGCCAATAATTGGCCCTTTCCCCAATATGAAAACGGCGATATATTCCCTACTTGGGGATACATGGGCATTAGAGCTTATGCAAACTACGACAAAGAAATTGCCCTAAAATACATCCGAAACATACTAGACCAATACCAAAAGGATGGACTATCTTCGCAAAGATACAGCAGAAGTACACAGCTAGGGCTAGGCTCAGACATTCTTGCAGGTATATGTACCAGTATAACAGCTTTATACAGGGATATATACGGAATAAGACCACAGTGGAACAGAATGGGGCTAGAACCCAATATGTCGAGCGCTCTCAATGGCACCGACTTCAACTATACCCTACGCAATAAAATATACAAGATACAAGTCAGCTACAAGCAATATCAAATGAGCTCTTCCGACTTCGCTATTAAAAGCAATATGGCATTTGGAGTAAGCTCGGATAAAGGAAAGCTAATTTTTTACCCTCACAATAGGGAAGACATGAAGCTATCCATTGCCTGCGCATCGTCAAAGCCCATTGATATGCAAATAAACGATTGGAAAGACACAGCCTATTCGTGGGCAATAGGCTCAAGCGACAAATACAAATTCTCTCTTGACGGACTAGTTCCCAGCATGAAATACGAACTACTCATAAACAACAAAGCAAGCGTAATTGCTGCCAATAAAAACGGGAGCATATCATTTTCGTACACATCCAACAGCCCTTCTACTTTTAGTATACGCCAAATATGAGCATCTACTGCAATAAGTACAGAATACATTAAAAGCCCTGAAAGGGCGGCACATAACAGCTTGGGGTGCAAGCCCCAAGTAAACAATGATAACAAACAACAATGATAACAAACAACAATGAAAACAACAATTATACTCCTTCTCAGCATGATTGCCTACTGGCAAACAAGTGCCCAGTCGGCAAAGCAATCTACCGACATCAGCCATGTTCTAAATCAATTTCAGTCGCCGGAAGCCCATTATAGAAGTGCCCCTCTATGGGTGTGGAACACCAAGGTCGACAAAAAATATATCGATGAGATGCTCCAAGAATTTAAAGACAAATCCTTTGGTGGAGTATTCGTACATCCACGGCCTGGATTAATTACTCCCTACCTATCACAAGAATGGATGCAACTATGGAAATACGCCCTAGAAAAAGCAAAAGACCTCAAACTAGAAATGTGGATATACGACGAAAACTCCTACCCAACAGGATTTGCAGGCGGACATGTGCCCCACCAAATGCCTGAATCATTCAACCAAGGGCAAATAGTAAGTATAGAAAAAAAAACATCACTAAGTGCAGATGATGCCCCTTTCATCGTTCTCAAAAAACAAAGCGACAGCACATACAAAAACATCAGCTCTCAATGGAAAGACGAAATAGGCAAAACCGCCGATTATGCCCTATTCTCTAAAAGTAATTATGGCATATCTCCTTGGTATGCTGGATTCTCTTATGTAGACCTAATGGTGCCTGGAGTTACCGAAAAATTCTTGGACATAAGCATGCGTCAGGCCTATGAAAAGGACTTCAAAGAAGAGTTCGGAAAAACAATCAAAGGAATATTTTCCGACGAACCAAATATTGAAACAGGAGGCGACAAGATGCGATGGACTCCACTCTTATTTCCCACATTCGAGAAACAATGGGGATACAAACTCGAGGACAATCTAATTTCTTTATTTGAAGAAACTGGCGATTATAAAAAAGTGCGACACAACTACCGACAAGTACTCCTATATCTCTTTATCGAATATTGGGCAAAGCCAATGAATAAATATACTACCGAAAATAACCTCGAATGGACTGGGCACTACTGGGAACACGGATGGCCTAATCCAAACCATGGGCCCGACAATATGGCAATGTATGCCTGGCATCAACGACCTGCCATAGACATGCTCTTCAATCAATTCGACGAAGTTTCTTCTACCGCTCAATTCGGAAATATACGTGCCGTAAAAGAGCTGTCAAGTGCTGCAAACCAAATGAACGCCAAACGAACCCTTAGCGAAACCTATGGCGGAGCTGGCTGGGAGCTATCATTCAAAGACATGAAACGGCTAGGCGATTGGGAATATGTGCTAGGTGTAAATTCAATGAACCAGCACCTTTCAACAATGACCCTACAAGGAGTCCGAAAATATGACTACCCACCTACATTTACCTACCACAATGTGTGGTGGAAAGACTACCAAACACTCAACCAATACTTCAATCGACTATCTCTAGCACTATCAAACGGCAAACAAAAAAATGATATACTCATTATCGAACCTACCTCCACTACATGGTTCTACTTCGTGGGCTCTATATACAAAGAGCATGTTGCCAAATTGGGCAACGACTTCCAAGCTTTTGTGAGCAAACTCGAAAAAAATCAAGTAGAATACGATCTAGGAAGCGAAGACATTATCAAAGACCATGGAAGCATTAGCGGAAAACAATTTATAGTAGGTCATGCCGCATATCAAAAGGTGGTAATACCCAAGGGCACTGAAAATCTAAACCTTCCTACATTCCTCCTATTAAACAAATTCAAACAAGCAGGTGGGGAAATTTTATTCTTCGATATTCCCCAATACATAGATGGCACAAAAGACAAGCGATTAGAAGAGTTGATGCAAGATTGCTCCTTATTGCAAGGGCAAGAGCTATCCCCGCAAATGCTAAGTAAGCATTTTAAATCCAATAAAATCCAATTTCACAACTCCTCCTTCGGAGACCTATACCACCACCGACGCGAATTTGATCAGGGCCAGATTCTTTTTCTAAGCAATGCCTCTCTTACGCAATCAGTACAAGGCGATTTTACAATAGATGGAAAAGATGTGCAGGAGCTAGATCTCTTCACGGGAACTACAAAGCCCTATCCACAACAAAAAAGCGCCGATGGCAAGCTCTTACTCGCATACAATTTGCCCGAAGCTGGAAGCAAACTGCTATACATTTCCAATACGGCATTGCCCAAAACCAAGACCATGCAGCAAGCAGCAGCTTTCAAAGGCAAAAACGTCCAATCCTCATCCATGGCTGTTAAACGACAAATGCCCAATGTGCTTACCGTAGATTTTTGCGACATTCATTTTGCCGATCAAAGCCTCAAAAACCAATACTTCGACGACGCATCCAACGCCCTATACCGACACCATGGATTTCAAGAAGGCAACCCTTGGTGCACATCCGTACAATTTAAAGACGAAATACTAAGGCGAGACACCTTTACTGCAGGCTCTGGATTCTCTGTAGATTATCACTTCAATATCAGCCAAAACGATGCTAGCAGTCTAAGCGATATCAAAGCAGTGGTGGAACGCATCCATCTGTGGGATGTATTTATAAACGGAGAAGCAATCAAGGCCCAAGCGGGCGAATGGTGGCTAGACAAAGACTTTGCTGTATTCGATATTCAAGGAAAACTCCGACAAGGCGAAAATACAATATGCCTAAGAGCCAATAAAATGAGCATTTTTGCCGAAATAGAACCCATATACATCATTGGCGACTTTAATCTCAAAGCCCAAGCCAAATCGTGGCAAATAGCATCCTCCACCCCATTGGCTCTAGGAAGCTGGAAAGAGCAGGGACTACCTCTATACGGACACGACGTGGCATACAGTAAAACATTTACCGCTAAAAAAGGCAACAATTACCAAATAAACATTCCCCAGTGGGAGGGAACGGTAGCCTCCCTAAAAGTCAACGGAATACTTGCAGAAGTACTCATTGGCAACGAACGACAATACAATATATCGTCATTGGTTCAATCGGGAACAAATACCATAGAACTCATCGTAACTGGAAGTCTTAAAAACACCCTCGGCCCATTCTATCGAAAGGCCAATGGGTATGTCACTCCATGGCATTGGAGAGGTGTCAAAGAAATGATTCCTGGAGCAGAATATGACCTCTTTAACTATGGATTGATGGAAGATTTTTTCATAGCTACGGACAAGTAATTTGCACCTTTTTTAGCCCCTCTTGCAAGCTGCCTAATATCTTAATTAGCATCTATATAGGAGCTTGCAAGCTTGGGTATATCTGCAAGTGTGGGTTCCCCCGTCCCGTTTATGGTAGTAGTATGGTAGCCCTTGAATCCGCCACATATTTTTTTGCCTTGTAAATCTTTACAAATACGATTATGGAAATTTTTCTTTAATTACTTGTGCGCTTCATCTTTATTGATTAATTTTGTGGTCTAAAACGTCAGTATTAACATAATTTAAACAAATTTCTATGAGTTGGCTATTTAATTCTTCCATTGGCAGGAAAGCTACCATGAGTATTTCGGGTATTTTTCTTGTGCTTTTTCTCACCTTCCACATGCTGATGAACCTCACATTGGTTTTTTCGGCGGAGGTATACGACACCATTTGTGTGCTCCTTGGAGCCAATTGGTATGCTATTGCCGCAACCTCGGTTCTGGCTTTGGGCTTTGTTGTACACATAGTGTACGGAATTATCTTGACTCTCCAAAATCAAAAAGCAAGGGGGGGCGACAAGTATGCCGTAACAGGAAAAACCACCACCACCTGGGCCTCACAAAACATGTTGGTATTGGGCTTGGTCATCCTTGGATTCTTAGTGCTTCATCTATATCATTTTTGGTATAAGATGCAGTTTTCCGAGCTCTTTCACCTCGAAGGTGCTGTAGCAGAGGGCTCAGGCTTGGTTATTGCCTTATTTAGCCAGCCTATATACACCCTTATTTATTTGGTGTGGTTGGTAGCTATTTGGTTTCACCTCACACACGGTCTTTGGAGTTCTATGCAGTCTTTGGGTCTAAATAATAAGTTGTGGTATCCACGGGTGAAATGTATTGCCAACATTGTGACCACCATCATTATTATAGGATTTTCTGTTGTGCCAATATTTTTTACATTCAAGGCCCTATTTTGGGCAGGTGCTTGTTGCCCTGGCGCATAATTCATAACTTATAAACACAATTCATAACTATATTAAAGTCATGACAAAGATAAATTCAAAAACACCTCAAGGCCCCTTGGCTGAAAAATGGAGTAGCTACAAGGCCCATCAAAAACTAGTCAACCCATCCAACAAACGCCGCTTGGATGTTATTGTGATTGGCACAGGATTGGCAGGAGCTTCGGCAGCAGCATCCTTGGGAGAACTAGGATTCAATGTAATGAATTTCTGTATACAAGACTCTCCTCGCAGGGCACATTCTATTGCTGCTCAGGGAGGTATCAACGCAGCAAAAAATTACCAAAATGATGGAGACTCCGTCTACCGTCTTTTCTACGATACAATAAAGGGCGGAGACTACCGCGCACGTGAGGCCAATGTATACCGCATGGCAGAAGTTGCCAACAGCATTATCGACCAGTGTGTGGCTCAGGGAGTGCCCTTTGCCAGAGAGTATGGGGGCCTTTTAGACAACCGCTCCTTTGGTGGAGCACAGGTGTCTCGTACCTTCTATGCCCGCGGACAAACGGGGCAACAACTTCTACTGGGAGCTTATTCGGCTCTTAGCCGCCAAGTACACAAGGGAAGTGTAAAATTATATACACGCTATGAGATGCTAGACTTGGTTATGATAGATGGCCGAGCTAGAGGAATAATAGCCCGCAATTTGGTTACAGGAGAAGTCGAGCGCTTTGCAGCTCATGCCGTCGTGGTTGGAACTGGAGGATATGGCAATGCCTTTTTCTTGTCTACCAATGCCATGACTTCCAACGGATCGGCAGCAATTCAGTGCTACAAAAAAGGGGCGTATTTTGCCAATCCTTGTTTTGCACAAATTCACCCGACTTGCATTCCTGTGCATGGAGAATTTCAATCCAAACTAACCCTTATGTCGGAATCCCTGCGCAACGACGGACGCATATGGGTTCCCAAGAAGAAAGAAGATGCCGAGGCAATTCGTGCAGGAAAAAAGAAGGCCACAGATCTTAAAGAAGAAGACAGAGACTACTACTTAGAAAGACGATACCCCGCTTTTGGCAACTTAGTGCCCCGCGATGTAGCCTCAAGAGCTGCCAAAGAACGCTGCGATGCTGGATTTGGTGTGGGCACGGGCTTGGCTGTATACCTAGATTTTTCGGATGCTATCAGTAGACTGGGGCTCAAAACGGTAGAAGCTCGCTATGGCAATCTTTTTCAGATGTATGAAAAAATTGTTGACGACAATCCCTACCAAACACCAATGATGATTTATCCTGCCATCCACTACACCATGGGCGGTATTTGGGTAGATTATGAATTGATGACTTCCATTCCTGGACTATTTGCCATTGGAGAGGCCAACTTCTCAGACCACGGAGCCAACCGCTTGGGAGCTTCTGCTCTGATGCAAGGACTTGCCGATGGGTATTTTGTACTTCCATATACTATTCAAAATTATTTGGCAGACCAAATTTCTGTGCCTCGTTTCAGCACCGATCTTCCTGAGTTTGCTGCTGCCGAAAAGGAACTGAACGATAAAATCAGTAAGTTGATGAGCGTCAAGGGCAAACGCTCTGTAGATTCCATACACAAGGAGCTCGGACACATCATGTGGGATCTTGTGGGTATGGCAAGAACGAAAGAATCTCTTACCACCGCCTTGGCACAACTAAAGGCTGTAAAGAAAGAATTTTGGACCAATGTGCGCATCCCTGGAGAGGCCAATTCATTGAACATAGAGCTAGAAAAAGCACTTCGTTTGGCAGATTTTATCGACATAGGCGACTTGATGGCTAGAGATGGACTCGACAGGGAAGAGTCTTGTGGGGGGCATTTTAGAGAAGAATTTCAAACCCCAGAAGGAGAGGCTCTTCGCGACGACACGAAATTTTCTTATGCCTCATGCTGGAAATACGAGGGAGAAGACAAGGATCCTGTAATGATTAAAGAAGAGTTAGAATACGAATTCGTTGAACGTCAACAAAGAAACTACAAAGCGTAAAGCATCATGGAAAAAAATATAAGCGTCGCACTAAAAGTGTGGAGACAAAAAGGCCCGAAAACAAAGGGGGCGTTTGAAACATATAAGCTAGATAATATTTCGGTCGATTCCTCCTTCCTCGAGACCTTGGATATCCTCAACGAGCAATTGGTAAACGAAAATAAGGAACCCATAGTATTTGATCATGACTGTCGCGAGGGTATTTGTGGCATGTGCTCGCTCTACATCAACGGTCATCCCCATGGTCCTGATGGAGAAATAACAACCTGCCAATTGCATATGCGCAAGTTCAAAAATGGTGAAACAATCACCATTGAGCCATGGCGATCGGCCGGATTCCCTGTTATTCGCGATCTTATGGTCGACCGCACAGCCTTCGACAAGATAATACAATCGGGAGGTTATGTCAATGTCAATACCGGCGGTATTCCTGATGCCAATGCCATCCCTATTCCCAAGTATAAGGCCGACGAGGCCATGGATGCAGCATCCTGTATAGGTTGTGGAGCCTGCGTAGCCGCCTGTAAAAACGGCTCTGCCATGCTCTTTGTCTCTGCCAAAGTGAGCCAGCTGGCTCTATTGCCTCAGGGGAAGGTGGAAGCTGCCAGTAGAGCCAAGGCAATGGTTGCCAAAATGGATGAATTGGGCTTTGGAAACTGCACCAACACAATGGCTTGCGAGCTGGAATGCCCCAAAAATATCTCGATAAGCAATATTGCGAGATTAAACAGGGAGTTTTTGGTTGCTAAAATAAGATGCTAAGATAAGATGCTAAGATAAGGCTTACTTATTAAATGAATAATGAATAATGAATAATGAAAAATTTGCCTTCGCTTATTTTTTATTATTCATTTTTCATTAGTGATATAGCCAAGGCATGAACAAAACGCTTAAAGCAGAATACGGACCTTCTTTAATCTCATAAACCATCGTACCCGATTCCAAGACTTCAAAACTATGCCAAAAATACCATCCTTGGCTTAAAAGCGTTTGCAAGTTAGTGGATATTTTCTGAGAATTTAAATATTAAACCATTAAATTGCATTTTAAAACGAGTAAAAAGATCTATATTTGCTACCGAATAAATATTTAGAGTTAGGCAATAGTGCCATCTTAGTTAATAAATTATAAGAGGCTTCTGGATCTACGGCAGAAGCAATATCTTCGGATGGAGCCAAGCTTGGTGGCGCCAGAAGATTGTTTGACGACAGCGACGACCTCTATGCACCAACTATTTGGACCGTAGTCGATGGCGACCAGATTACAGCCCAAGAGCTGGAGTTTGAACTCAAAGGGCAAGGAGCCCGAATATTTGGTATGTCGGGCGATGCCAGCGTGGCTGGTGGATGGGCAGGACCAT
>BHEP01000066.1 GCA_003851245.1 Bacteroidales bacterium
ATTAAAAGCCTATCTTGTACATGTTGTAATTTTAGGTGCAAACTAATATATTGTTTTTACTTGTAGAATTTAATAATAAAATGGAGAAAAAAGAGAAAAATAAATTTAGTCGTAGAGACTTTGCAAAAATAGTTGGAGGTTTAGGCTTAAGCTACTTAACATATAGGCTTATAGACTTCAACGTACCTGTGAGTGGGGTAAAAGCCAAGATAGTTATTGTTGGAGCAGGAGCTGCCGGAATTAGCATGGCATCGCGCTTGCAGAGGGCGCTGTCTCATCCAGAAATAACAATTATAGATCCCAATGATGTTCATTTTTACCAGCCCGGGTTTACCCTTATTGGCGCAGGCATATACAAGGGCAATGATGTTTTTAAGAAACAATCAAGTCTTATTCCTGGTGGAGTAAAGTGGATCAAGGATTCTGTCAAGGAGTTTAGTCCCGACAATAATACGCTAACTACCTCTAAGAATGAAAATATATCCTATGATTTTTTGGTCCTATGCCCAGGTCTGCAAATGAATTTCGATGCAATAGAAGGCATTTCCAGAGATACCTTAGGCTTGGGGAATGCTCATAGCATTTACGATTTTCAGGGAGCTCAAAAAACTTGGGAAGCCATTCAGGAATTGTCAGAAAAAGGTGGCAAAGCCTTATTTACAGATACGTGGACAAAAATAAAATGTGGAGGAGCTCCCAAGAAAATAAATATGATTACAGAGGACTATTGTAGAAAGCAAGGAAGCAGGGATAAGGTAGATATTAAATTCGTTTCGGCAAGTCATGAGATGTATGATGTTCCGATTTATCGCAAACGATTGGAAGCAATATATACAGAAAGAAATATTCCCATCACTTACAATACTCGTATTAAGTCTGTAGATACCTCAGCAAAAATGGTGACTTTTGAAAAGCAGGTAAAAACAATTGTAGAAATAAATAATCCTGAAACAAACGATATAAGAAAGGAAGAGCAAATTGTGCTACAAACTGAGCAGCAGCATTACGACTTTCTGCACATAGTGCCGCCCATGAAAGCCCCCACGGCTATTATAGAATCGCCCCTTTCGTGGAATGCAAAAACAGAGAAACATGAAGATTGGGTTCCCACCGACAAGTATACCTTGGTGCATGCCCAATACCAAAATATAGTGGTCTTGGGCGATGTGTCTAATCTTCCTACCAGCAAAACTGGTGCCGCTGTTCGCATACAAGTGCCTATTGCGGTCTCCAATTTGATTGCCTTGATGGAACAAAAAGCACCCTCCAAAATATACAATGGCTATTCGGCATGCCCCTATGTTACAGAATATGGAAAAGTGTTGATGGCAGAGTTTGGCTATGGCAAGCAGCCCATTCCATCACTTCCATTTATTGATCCGGGAGTAGAGCACTGGATATGGTGGTTTATGAAAGTGTATATGCTCAAACCTATGTATTTTCATGGAATGCTTAAGGGTCTTATTTAAAACGTTTATTTTATATATTAATGGCATTGATTGTGTTTAATTAACATTTTTTTATATCTTTGCGCTTGCTCTAGTTGAAAAACAGAAGAGTATTTATTTATAGATATTGAACCTTATAAAAACAATGCAAAAAAAACTGATGAAAACGGCTAGTTTAGCGTTTCTTTTTATTCTTTACTCTACATTTTCCTTTGGACAATCGGTAGATGATATTCTTAATGTTCTTGTAAAAAAGGAAGTTATAACATTGGAGGAAGCCGACGAAATAAAACTATCAGCAGCAGAAAGTCCCAAAGAGCAAGAAAGTTTACTGAAGGCTGCCAGCAACAAGGCACTTGGCGTAAAGTCGGGTTTTGACAATAGTGATAAATTTACAGTCTCGGCCTATGGGCAGGTATTGTATCAGGCAAAAGATTATGGAGCAATAAACAATGACTTGCGACTGACAAATGCGGTGGTGTATGTGCATGGCAATTTGAATCCTAAAATTCGTTATATGATAATGTATGATTTTGGATGGAACAAGGCCCTGCATGAGCTATGGGGTGAATATACTCCCATCGATGCTTTTAATATAAAATTTGGACAGTTTAAGGTGCCTCTGACACTAGAAAATCCTGTGGCGGCGCTTTTTAGAGAAAGCATCTTCAACTCTCAGTCTATTTTGGCACTAACGGGCAATGCCAGGGATGTGATTGGAGCAAGGGCTGGCCGTGATGCTGGACTACAAATATCTGGAAAATTGTTTAAGAAAAACAACTTCCACCAGTTTGAATACATGGCAGCACTGTTTAATGGAACGGGCTTTAATGTGCCCGACAATAATAACCATAAGGATTTTGCTGGAGCTATTTTTTATCAGCCCATAAGTGGTCTTAAACTTACAGCCTCTATGTATGCCGGGAAAGCCAAATACCAAGACTCTGAGCAAGAGCTGCGCAATCATGTGCGCAATAGGTGGTCTGTTGGCGGAGAGTATGATGTAGGACATTGGTATGCAAGATCCGAATATATAAGAGGAAACGATGGAGGAACAATCAGGGATGGGTATTATGGCATACTGATGTGGAAGATAGCGCCTCTTAAGTGGGAGGTTTTTGGAAAATATGATTACTACAAATCAGATACCGCTATAAGCGGAATAGGCTCGGAAGAAATATCTGCTGGCATCAATTATCATTTTGGACTGTGGTCTCGCTTGCAGCTCAACTACATACATGGCAACAGCAAAGTTGCTGGCAATACCAATTTATTGGCTGCACAAATGACACTTTTTTATTGATATAAAATATAGCAACAAACATAAAAGACAAAGACAGAGACAAAGACATGCAAGAGCAAAATAATCAAATAGTAGCAGCCAAGGAAAATTTCTCGCAAGCATTTTGGGTAGCCAACGGGGTAGAATTTTTGGAGCGATTGGCATACTATGCCGATAAAATAAGATTTCGTTCGTCCATCATATTAGCATTTTCACTCCTTACGCTGGGCTATGCTGGCTTGGTAGTTTTGCCCAGCCTGCTGCAAGGAGAAAAATTTTGTCCTTATCCCCAGTCTGCACAATTTTCCAATTCGCTATATTTTGCCTCCGACTATGCCGCGGCCACTGCCAATGCTCATTATATATGGTTTGTTTTTTTAGGTGTTGATGTTGTTTCTGCAATTTCCTTGATTATTTACGGAAAAATTGTCAATAAGGATGGCTAAAATTATCATCTCTGTCACCAATGATTTGCTTACCGACCAGAGGGTGCACAAGGTATGTGCCAGTCTTCAGGAGGTGGGTTATGACTTGCTGTTGATAGGGCGAAGATTTCATGATAGCAAGCCCCTTGAGAGGTCGTATCCAACAAGGCGTATGCGCTTGATATTCAATAGCTCGTTTCTTTTTTATGTAGAATACAATTTCAGGTTATTTTTTTATTTGCTGTTTTCAAAAGCCGATTTGTTTTTGTCGAATGATACCGATAGCTTGCTGGCCAATTATTTGGCGGCCACCATTCGCAATAAGCCTCTGGTGTTTGATGCCCACGAAATGTTTCCCGAAGTGCCTGAACTCACAAATCGCCCATTTGTAAAATCGGTGTGGACAGCTATAGAAAATTGTATATTCCCCAAGCTGAAGTACGCCTATACCGTTTGTCAATCCATTGCCGATATTTACAATAAAAAATATAATATCAATATGCAGGTGGTAAGAAATATTCCTCTTGCTTGTCCTGCAGAAGGCTCTGAAATAATTTGTAAAATAAAAAATGCGCAGGCTATAAATAAAAAAGAGGGTGAGTATGTATTGCTCTACCAAGGAGCCATAAATGTGGGGCGTGGCATTGAATGGATGATAGAGGCAATGCCCTTTCTCGACAATTTTGTGTTTTATATTGCTGGTACTGGCGATAAGATGCAAGAAATGCAAGCCCTTGTTAGGGAAAAAAAATTGCAGCACAGGGTGATTTTTTTAGGAAGAATCCCCTTGGAGCAATTGTCGGAATATACTGCCTGTGCCGATATAGGGATAAGTTTTTTGGAAAACAAGGGCTTAAATTACTACTACTCCCTGCCCAATCGCATTTTTGACTTTATGAGAGCCCAGGTGCCAGTGATAGCAAGCGATTTTCCGGAAATTAGTGCCGTTATTAAGAAATACGAATTGGGCATTTTGATAGATCATTATGAGCCCCAATACATTGCATCGGTGATAAAAGAAATGATAAAAATACCCTTTGACGAGCAAAAATATTCTATTGCCAACAGCGAACTTTCTTGGGAAAATGAGTCTAAAACAATTCTTCAGATGGTAGAAAAGGCATTAACATTAAACTAAAAATACCGTGGCAGCAGTTTTTATAAATATCATATCTTTCAATGTTCCTTTTCCTGCAAATTATGGGGGGGTTATTGATGTTTTTTATAAGATAAAAGCACTGCATGCACAGGGAATTAAAATAATTTTACATACCTTTACTTATGGGCGTGAGCAATCGGAAGAATTATTTAAATATTGTTGCCAAGTGCATTATTATCAGCGCAAAACAGGATGGTGGGCGCAAATGAGTACAAAGCCATATATTGTAGGAAGTAGGAGGGGAGAGCGGCTCCTTGAAAATCTTTTGACTAATGAGTATCCCATTCTTTTTGAAGGACTTCATTCGTGCTATTATCTGGGCGATGAAAGGCTGAGCAAGCGATTGAAAATTGTGAGAGCCCACAATATTGAGCATCTGTATTATGATGGACTCGCTAAGAGCAGCACTTCCAGACTCAAGAAAATATACTTCAAAAAGGAGGCCTTCCTACTAAAGTATTTTGAGAAAAAACTGTCTTACGCCAACTATATTTTGCCCCTATCGACAAGCGAAGAGCAATATTTTAAGGAAAAATTTGGAGAGTCTAAGGTGCTTTTAGTACCTATTTTTCATGCCAACAGCTCGGTGCAAATTCATTTTCCAGCAAGGCCCTACATCCTTTATCATGGCGATTTGAGTACGGCCGAAAACATCCGCGCAGCCATTATGGTGATAGATAAAATTGCCAAAAAAGATGTATCTATAGACTGCGTTTTGGCGGGCCTCAATCCCCACAAATCAATTTATGGGGCTGCCAAAGGACTCAAAAATGTAAGGATAGAGGCAAATCTTGATGATGAGGCTATGCAGATCCTTATAAGGGAGGCTGCTGTAAATATCTTATACACAGACCAGGTGTCGGGGGTAAAACTAAAATTGATAAATGTGCTGTTCAATGGGCATCATTGTTTGGTAAATAGTAAGATGATTGAGGGTTCTGCTCTCGACCCAATTTGTAAGGTAGTGCTTGATGATCCAGAATTTTTTTTATACAACATTCATAGGTATTTGAACAAAAAAATCGAAGAGGAGGAAGTGGAGGAAAGACGGCGTATTCTCTACTCTCTATACAATAATGATGAAGGAGCTAAGAAAATTTTGAGCCTAAATGATACGACTTGAGCCTAGCCCCAAATTTAGGGTTAGGATGTTGTGTCATCAATTACAAAATATATTATTGTGAAATGTATATTTGCAGCAAAAAATAAATATCTTTGTAAACTATTTTTAAAAAAATAAAAATGGCATCATTAAATCAAGAATAAAAATATGCATCTTAAGAATCTAAGGTTAAGAAACTTTCGTTGTTATGAGGATTTAAGCATTGAGTTTGATCCTTTATTCAATGTAATAGTGGGTGTAAATGGAACAGGAAAAACAGCTATACTGGAAGCTTTACGAATAGCAATTGGCTCTTTATTTTTGAGTGTAGATAAATATAAAGATAAAATTTCAAGTCCGGGCATAAACCAAGACGATGTGCGTTTATCAAATTTAGAACAACAATATCCTGTTTTCATTAATACACAGGGCGAAATTATGGAGTTTGGAAATATCAGTCTTTTTAATACCATTTCGTGGGAAAGATCTTTGGAAACCAAGGGCGGAACAACAAGGTATATAAATGCTAAAGCTATAAAAGACGCTTCAAAGTTGATGCAAGAAAAAATAAGGGAAGGCAATTGCGACACAATTATTCCGCTTGTGGCTTATTATTCTACAGATAGATTTAAGAAAGAAAAGAGAGATGTTGGCGTTGAGCCTGATGGCAGTCGCCTAAGGGGCTATTACAATGCCTTAGATTCGAGCACAAATATAAAGTTCTTTTTAGATCTATATTATACAGAATCGCTTTACGAGCTTCAAAACAGTATTAAGTCGTCTATGCTAATAGCCGTAAATGAATCTGTCAAAAAATGTATAGATAATTGTGATAACTTATCTTTTGATATTAAACGACAAGAATTACTTATTCGTTTTAAGGATTCAAACGAACAACTGCCTTTTCATTTACTCTCTGATGGTGTGCGCTCTATGCTAGCAATGGTTATGGAAATAGCGTTTCGTTGCCATTTGCTCAATCCATGCCTAGGTGAAAATGCTGCAATGGAAAGTCCGGGCATTGTTTTGATCGATGAGATTGATTTACACCTGCATCCTGCATGGCAAAAAAAAGTAGTAAAGAGTCTAATGCTGGCATTTCCAAAGATCCAATTCATAGTGAGCACACATGCACCATTGATTATTGGATCATTGAGAGAAGGGAAAATATTTAGTATTAGTGAAAACAAAGCTTGGGATTTTCCCTTACAATATGGCAGAGATGCAAATTTTATTATCAATGAAATGGGAACTTCTGAAATGGATGATATGCTAAAGTTGAAGTTAAGAAAATATTTTGACTTGATAGAAAAAGGAAATGGAAAAACGGATGAAGCTTTGTCGTTAAGAAACGAACTGGATATAGAATTAGGAATAAACCATACCGATATGCAACGTGCTGATATGATGTTGAGTTTTTTTTAAGCCTTTTTTTTATGAGATATATACAAAAAAAAGAAGTGCCAAATTGTATCAAAAACTGGATTGAGCAAAGAACTGGTATAGGGCAAAGCGTCTTTGCTTATAATGATTTTGATAAGAAGGCTGAATTAAATGCCATATTAAGAGCTGAACAGCATAATATATGTTGCTACTGTCAGCAAAAATTGACGCATTACCAAGAAAAGGAGAGAGGAGGTAGCCATAACGAACATCTGATTCCTCAACAGGGACAGTTTGGAGACAAAAAAAAAGCAATGGCTTATTCAAACATATTTGCGTGTTGCATAGATTCGCAAGGGCTTAAAAGGAAAGAAAAAGACAAGAGACATTGTGGTGAATCTAAGGGAGATAAAAGTATACGATGTTTTATTCAAGAAGAAGAATGTGGGGAATTATTTAGATATAATTTGTCTGGAGAGATATTGCCTAATGGACTTCATGATTCATTTGCTGATTACCAGGAAAATAGAACTAACCTTTCTGAAAATGTATTGGAAGCTTTGATGGCAATTGAAATATTAAATCTTAATTGTAAGTATCTGGTAGAGGACAGAAAAAAAGATATTACTTCTTTAATTTATGTACTTAATATCAAGACAGAGGAGGAGGTAGTTAATATAATTAGAGAATTTGAAAGCGATACGCATTATCCACGTTATATTGATATGCTAATTTATTATATGAGGCAAAAAAGTGCCCACCAAAATAGGTGAGCACCCTACAAAAACAGAATTAACACTTATTAGAGGTATCCTTGTAGATACTTATAGAATATATTTTATATTTGACAAATAATTAAGAGGATGATAAAAACCAAACACCTTGCTTATAAGCAAGGTATAATAAGTAGATAAATGGATAACTATATTTTTTAATTTTAAAATAAAATAAAAATGCAAACAAATCATTTTAAGAAAGAGTCGTCAATGAGATTCAAGCGATTGAGTGGCAAGGCTTATGCCGTGTTTAACAGTATGCACAGAGAGGTAAGTATTGGTGTGGTAACGAGTTTTCTGCTCTGCCTAAATTTTACTAGCAGTGCCCAAAATTCAAATAGAGAGAGCCATGAAAACCATGTGGAAAGGGAGCTAGAGCTTGAAGAGGTGAGTGTGACGGCCTCGCGGGTAGATATGCTACTCAGTAGGGCGGCAAAGATGAGCACCATAATAGGAAAAGAAGAGATTGCAAACGCCCCAGTAGCAAGCATTCAAGATCTTCTGTACTATGCCATTGGGGTAGATGTGAGGCAGAGGTCGGGACGTGGAGTTCAGGCAGACATCTCCATACGTGGCGGCTCTTTCGACCAAACAGCCATCTTGCTCAATGGAGCCAACGTCTCTAATCCGCAAACGGGTCATTATAGTTTTGATATTCCCATCAACCTTTCCGACATCGAGCGCATAGAAATCATACACGGACCTTCTTCGGTAATCTATGGAGCCAGTGCTTTTTCGGGGGGCATAAATATTATTACAAAAAAACAGGTCGACGAAAAAGCATTGCTTAGCCTCAATGTGGGCAGTCATAAACTGCTAGAGCTAGCAGGTAAAACGGGTTTTGAGACCACGCATTCTTCTCACCAACTATCCTTGGGCATGAATACTTCCGATGGATATATTGCCAATAGCGACTATGATATTTTTAACAGCTTACTTCAAAATAGATTGAAGATAGCAGACGCAACAGTTGATTTTCTCTTGGGCTACAATAAAAAAAAATATGGAGCCAACACCTTTTATTCGCCTGCCTATGCCAATCAGTACGACAATACGGAATCTATTCTTGGATCTATTAGGGGAGAAACTTTCGGCAAACTGAAATTTATTCCCCAGCTTTATTGGAATAGACACCTCGATTGCTTTCAGCTTTTTAGAGAGGGCACAGCCGATATACCCACCTGGTACAAGGGCCACAATTATCATCAGAGCGATGTATATGGATTTAATATAAACATGCAATATACCTCAGATATTGGCATAAGTAGCCTGGGTTCGGAAATAAGAAACGAGGGTATTATAAGCTCAGTATTGGGCAAGCCCATGGCAGTGCCTGATGGAAAATATACTCACTCCGACAATAGAACGAATATTTCTTATTTCTTTGAGCATAATATCTTGCTCAATAAATTTACCTTATCATTGGCGGCATTGGCAAATTATAATACCTCACTAGGGCAAAATTATGATTTGTACCCTTCTCTCAATGTCAATTACAGGCTTGCCAGCAAGGCTGGTCTTGCAGTCAATATCTACGCCTCTTGGAGCAAGGCAACGCGCATGCCCACTTTTACAGATCTGTATTATACCGGCCAAACGCATGAGGGGAATAGTGATTTATTGCCCGAAAAAACAGAATCTTTTGAGCTCGGTGCTAAGTTTAGAAGCCCTCTATTCGAGGGACAAGTGGCAAGTTTTTATACCAAGGGCAGGGATATGATAGACTGGGTGAAAGAAAAGCCCGAAGATTTGTGGGCATCACGCAATTTGACAGAAATTAATAAAATGGGCATAGAGTCTTCTCTACGAATTAATTTGCAGCAAATATTTTCTAATTTGCCCAAGCAAACAAATATAAACTTGTCGTATATGCAGATGTATCAAAAAAAGCAAGACAATAATATGATTTCAAATTATGCCCTCGATTATCTGCGCAACAAATTACTGTTGCAGCTCAATCATCAAGTATATAAGGCCTTGTCTGTAAGTTGGAATTTTAGATGGCAGAATCGTGCAGGTTCGTATACTGCCTATGAGTACTTAGAGCCAGCTAGCGAAGTGGCATATCCAGTCCACAGTATTTTGGATGCAAAATTGATGTGGAAGCACAAAGATATAAGGCTACAAATGAGTGTCAACAATATCTTTGATAAGCAATATTATGATATGGGCAATATCCCTCAAGCAGGTTTTTGGATGAGCACAGGGCTTAGCTATACAATCCAATAGGAATGTACCTTTAAGACCTACTCGATTGCATTCCTTTTTTCGACAAACTCATTTCTACAAATCTAGCATTGGGATGTTGTGAGTTGTTTGTCAATATCTTGCGAATCAAAAATGCTGCATTAGGGTCTTTGGCAATAATGTATAGATAGCCTCCTCCTCCTGCTCCAGGGAGCTTATAGCCTAAGGTATAATCCTTTATTTGGCTTATGAGAGCTTCAATGGCAGGAGGGTTTGTGCCACAATCGAGGCCTTTATTTTGTGTCCATGTTTTTCCAACAGCCCTGCCAAGCATATCAAAATTACTTTTTTGAATGGCTTCAGAAGTATCCAGCGCGTGGGCTTTCATTTCTGCAAGCAAATTGAGATGCTCCGTATTATTGAGAAACATTCCTCTAACTATTTCTGCCAGAATATCTTTTGCAGTGCGAGTAATGCCAGTATAAAATAGTAGGTGGCAGGCAGCATATTCGGCTTCGGTAAAAAGATGCTCAGGCAGCCAGCGCACTTGTGGGTTCTGATCAAAGCCAATGTCTGTTTGCAGTAATTTTACTCCCTGCAAAATTCCCCCGTACTGGTCTTGCCATCCTCCGCCGGTTGTCAGTAGCTGTTCTAAGACTAGCGTGCGCCTACAAATTTCATTTTTATCCCATGCCAATCCACAAAAATCGGAAATCGCGCCCAGGGTAGTTGCTGCCAAAATAGAGCTGGTGCCCAGGCCAGAGCCTGCCGGAATAGCTGCCAGCAAGGTTATTTCTATGCCAGAGCCAAAATTTTTAAGTTGCTCCTCCAGAGAGTCAAATTTTTCTAGCCCAAATTGAGCCGAAAACCCCGCCAATGCCAATGCTGCCTTGGGAATAGAAAAAGGCGATCCCACCTTGTTGAAAGCCTGCAAATCGTGGTAGCTATAAATCTCTTCCCTTGCTCCTAAGTCTATGGAACGTAATACTATATGGAAAGTATTACATGGTTTTACATACACTTGCAAGGGAGCTTGGCCGTTGAGTTCTATGGCAATATTTACCACATTGCCACCAGAATATAGGCAATAGGGGGGAGTGTCTGTCCATCCTCCAGCAAGGTCGATGCGTGCAGGACTGCGACTCCACACAATTTGGTCTCTGAAAATGCTGAGACAGGGATTTTGCTTTTGATCTATCACCGAGGCTATAAGACTTTCCCTCAATAGGTGAAAGGCAGCGTCTTCTTCTGCTATATGCGCCTTTCCCAACAGCCTATGTACGTTTGAGCGAAACATGAGGTCGTGTATTCTATTCATCAAGAGATGATGCTCCGATAGAGGGTCTGGTAGTTCTAATTTATTTTTGGCAAAATGTTCTGCTGCATCCGCCAAATTGAGCTGATAGAAGACAGATTTTTTATGGTTTTGTGCGAGTTTAGACCAGTCGGCAAGTTGAAATTTCTTCCTCTGCTCAATCAGTCGCTTTAAGTTGGCCTTATCCGACAAATCATTGGCCGACATGCGGCGAGCCTCGGTCCATATTTTTCTTCCATTTTCTATAAAAGGCTCATTTAGCATCCAGCGTATCACTGTCTCCAAATCTTC
This sequence comes from Bacteroidales bacterium, assembly GCA_003851245.1. Classification (GTDB taxonomy): domain Bacteria; phylum Bacteroidota; class Bacteroidia; order Bacteroidales; family Azobacteroidaceae; genus BHEP01. The sequence continues at coordinate 11,369 of BHEP01000066.1, forward strand.
CATAGAATGACATACAGGAAAAAGCTCTGCTTGCTGAATATCAATGGCTGTATTTGCAGAGAAAAATATTGTGGGGTCAATATCTCTTTGTGCAAACCACTTGTCGATAGGCATTCCCATAAAAATTGTGCTACTCGCGTTTATATCCCCCTTAAAAGGTTCGCTAAAACCATAAGGACGTGCGGCGAAGCTATTTTCAGCAATTGGAATAATATCTAGGCACTGACCAGATTGCAGCTCTATAGCCCAATCATTTTGAGGAATCCCCGTTATGATATGTTGGTTTTTTAAGTGCCATTTTTTTCCTATGCACGCATTTTCTATCCACACTTCGGAATTTTCTGCGCTCAAAGAAATATTAAGAGCTGCATTTTGTATAAATATGGCGGGATGGGGTTTTACGCCTCTCTGCATTATAAGTCTCTGGTCGGCTTCTATATTCTGAATGGCAAGGGTAGAGGATATTAATTCCCTGCTTGTGCCGTAATGATAAAACTGCCCTCCCTCAAGGGGTATTATTGCTACCGACAGCTCGTTGAGCTCAGTATCTATGATGGTAGGATTGTCTCCTAATGACAGTCCAAAGTCGGCATACAGATCATAATAGCACATTTTTTTGCCGTCGCTCGATAGCGATCGCTTCATAAGTAGTTTCATAGCCCTGTCGCTAAGCAGCCATATACCGATATCCATAAGGAAAAAGTGCGACTGCGTCAATGTTCCTAAATCCTTGACCTTGGGTTTTTGCAGCATGAAATCCAATTTGTTGGGCTGCTTTCTGCTGGATACAAACACCCCATGATTGCTTGCCAAAGATGGGTCTACCCACAATCCATAGCAAACAAGGTCGGCTTGGGGTATGGCTGGCAGGTTTTTTTCGTGGTGTATATACACATCTCCACTCACAATAAGGGTATTACAATCTTTGGGAGCTTGTGCCATTATTTTTTCATACAATGGAACTTGTAGCGACAGTAAGTTTTGATTGAGCTTTTGCCCTCTAGCCCATCTAAACACAGGGATGGGTGTAAGTATCTTGCCCGACGGGGCGTAGGACGGAAGTCGGCGACTCTGACCTCCCGCATGCAAGAGTATGCGGCGCTTTAGGGGTAGCCACTGCTCAAAAGGCATCTTGGGATTTTCCTCTTTACGACAAGATTCTAGTAGCCACGAAGTTCCAGCTCCTGACCCCAGGCGCTCTCCTATGGGATCGGAGGTGCAAAACCATTCGGGGGAACTTACTCCTGCTATTTCGTGGAAACAATGGATCAAATTGGGCGGTAGAGATAATAACTTTTGCATATTTTTTTTTTGAGCAAATATAATAAGTGACGATAAACGACTATAAGCATACAATAGCCGTATTATTTGGAGGTTATTGCCTCCAAATAATACGGCTAAAGGTAGGTATTATTTCTATTTACAACTATTTTTTTGTTGTAATTTTAACAACTCCATTTTTGTTATTTTTTTTCCTTCTGTAATGTAGAGAATCTTATAGGCATTCGCAGCAGAGTTTCAGAAAATAGATCCCAATGACAAGGGTAAAAAAATATTTTGTATATTCGTATTCTCAAATAGAAAGAATTTAAACTTTTATCTTCGCTTTTAGCCTATTCCTGATTGCCTAGGGGTTTTGATATATCAGAGATATTTTGGAATGTTTCGTTTAGCTCATATTTATACAATTCGTCAAGGCTTTCCAGAGAAGAACACAGGAGGTAGTCATCGTTTGGATCGACATCGAATGTAAATATCTTTTTGTCGAGCAATATTTTCATGATGGCTGTTCCCTCCCAATCCCATACGTGAATCTCATTGGAAAAATCGTTTAATCCCACTGGCATTTCTTCGACTGTTTTTCCTATATATAGGGAGTATATAAAGTTGTTGGACGACTTTATAATTCTATAATTTTGCATAATCTCATTGACGCTCGACTTTGTAGGATTATTCGCCGTGAGGGCATCAGGGAATACTTGATTATTTTCTAGATAAGTTTCACTTTTTAGTTCTCCTTTATTTGAATAAATGCGAATGATAGGAAACTTATCATATACCGAGGCAAAAGCACTACCATCGGGTTTGACGGTATTTGCTTTTACAAAAATTTTATTTTTGTAAAGGGGCTTAATATTTTTTTCGGTAGAAGGAAAATCAGGGCCGAAATCAAATATATCCTTCGTTTTTATATTGTAAGCCACAAATTCTTTATTTGTAGGCTCATCAAACTTGCATCCAATAATGTTATCTCCCAATCTAAAAATATGACATAGTGTAAGTAAATCTTCGGGAAGATCTATCTTTTCTACTAGATCCAACTTGTTTGTGTGGGTATTAAAATCCACCGTTTTTAGTGAAGACACATCTCTATAAAAAAACTTATTTCCAGAAATGCCTTGAACGAATGGATCTATAAAAAGCTCTTCTTCAGGTCCATCTCCCTTGTTGATGAAGCTCCCTACATTATTGTATGCAGGGAGTTTGAATGCCTGAAAGAAAGTGTCTGCCCTCATATCTATCGTTATTAAAACGCTGTCCATCAAAAGCAATCCACCCACGGCATAGAGCTTGGGTTCTGTGTGTATTGTTTGATGCGAAAGATTAAAGGTGGCAGGAAAATTTTCGCTAGTTTTAATATCTATTTTTTTATTTTGAGAACAGCTCATATTTATGGAGTAGATACTTGCTAGCATTATAAAATAGCTGATTGTTTTTAGGGTAGTTTTCATATTGTTAAATATTTTAATTGTAAAATGTGTTGTTTGATGGGTTCTATTATCTATGTGGAGATGATCTTAAGAGCAATAATTCTATATAATAGTGGTTTGTAGACCTATTATATATAGCCACTG
>BHEP01000067.1 GCA_003851245.1 Bacteroidales bacterium
TAACTTCACATTGCGACCACCTTCAGGATTGAAATAGATATTTAAATAGATATTGCCGATGAAAGCACGGTTGATACCCACTATTTTCATCTCTTCGAGATCTTTGATAACACCCTCTTTGGAAATATTTCCCGACATCCAGTACCAGTAAACACTGGTTTGGACGCTCGAAGGTGGAGTGGCAAACTATGTACTTTTCACTTATAATTTTTTCTGTAATAATTCATCGTATTTTGGTATCTCTTCAACAAATTCATACGATTCGTTTTCCAAATTTATGTTGCAACAATAATGCACCAAGCCGTTGCTCACAATAAGCCATGGCACTTTCAACCTCATATTGTATCTTACTATCTGATCGAAAGTGCCCTGATTGATGGCAATAGAGGGCGACTTATATTCTACAATAGCAATTGGCATCAAAAATCTATCGTACACAATGGTATCGCACCTCTTCTTAAGCTTGCCCAGTACAATGCCAACCTCATTGGCAAGCAAGGCTTCAGGAAAATATTTTTCTTGAATCAGGTATTCCACAAAATGCTGCCTCACATATTCCTCAGGAGTGAGTATTATATATCGCTTGCGTAGGCGATCAAAAATAGTGTTTTTTCCATTTTTTTTTACTACCTTTATTAGATAAGGAGGCAGATTTAATCCAGACATTTTAGTGAGTATTTATTTTTATAATTTACAATTATTTCGGAAGATTGAACGCAATAGTCATTTCTTGCATCTGAGCATCGGACATTCCATCGGGTTCGAATCCCATCGATTTGGCAGCAATGTAAATAAGAGCAGACTTATTTAACACATCAATCTGATCAAATGCCTGCATTACGTCACAATCGACAGCAAATACTCCATGTTTTTCCCACATTACTACATCATAATCTTCCAATACTTTGATCGTTGCTTCGCCCAATTCCAGCGAACTGGGTAGTTCATAAGGGATAATTCCTAAGCCACGAGGACAGAATGCTTTTGTTTCGGGAATCATGCTCCACAACATTCTTGTGGCCACATCCTTCTTCATAAATTTTGGACTATGCGTTATTGCTATCAGTTCAATAGGATGAGTATGCACAGATGCCTTATTAGGAGAGCCCTTACTAATCATGTCGTTGTGCACACCTAAATGAGAAGGAAGCTCGGAAGTTGGCACAACAGGATGGTCAGCAATAATAACATAGCTGGCGCAATCGTCCAGAATACGAATAACAGAACCATTTTCCATTGGCCAGCGAGCCAAGTCGCGCATGCGTTTATTGGTTCCTTTGCAATAAAAGTAGCATCCTTTAAGATTAGGCATAAGGGCTCCTATAGTTCTTACTTCACTAATAGGCTTCATCTGCCTAATTTCATCGTCAACAAATTCGGTAATGTTAATTGTAATATTACCCCCATTACGTTCTGCCCATCCTTTTTGCCAAAGGTATCCAGCCACTTCTGCAACCTTATTTACCTCTTTGGTCAGTGCTGGGCGATTATCCAGAATTGATTTCATTAATTTATTAATTTATTAGAATGCAAATGTACTAAAAAAAATATCATCATTATGTCTGCGCCATAGCTACCACAACGATGGACGAGACAAGAACTAACAAACCAAGAGCAAGCACAGCAATGGTTGAATTGCTTGCGCCTTTCCATTCTTTTAATATCATACCCCATACATTACTGAATATTACGTTCAGCGACATCAAGATACTCCAAGAGAAAGCAAGCAATACAGGACTATCTTCCAAGAAGCTTTTTCCCATTTCCAATCCGAAGAATTGCGAATACCAAAGTACGCCAGCAAGGGCACAAAACAACAAATTATTAAGCAGCACATTGCTCTTAACAGCGAAATATTCTTTACCTGTTTTATTTTTGATGTTTTGTTGAATACAGTAAGCCGCATTGGTAAGAAACCCACCCAATGTGATCAAGAGAATTACAGGCAATCCAGCATATAGCGTTTTTACACCATTGGCTATAGCTGCTTCCTTAATTGGAGCTCCAGCCTCAATACCCAATGCAAAACAAGCACTCATCACCCCAGCAAGCAGCGCAACGAGTAATCCTTTGGTTAAAGCAAAATCTTTCACTGCTGCTTTTTTATCTTCCTCTGTCATATTCTTAGAGCGCAGACTTCCTGCATAACCAATAATAGCAATACCAGCAAGCGTAATAGACACACCAATAAGTAGCATCAATCCCGTACCACTAAACAGGTCTTCGCCTTTAAAGATCGCTGGAAAAAGAGTGCCAAAAGCAGCGCAGGTTCCCAAGGCAATACTCTGACCCAAAGCAACACCAAGATAGCGCATGCTTAAACCAAAGGTAAGACCACCTACACCCCACAACACCCCATAAACAACAGCCTTTGTAGCCCCTCCCGCTCCCCAGAGTTCAAAGAGTGAACTTCCTTCGGGCACACCCAATAGGGCTCCCAAAAGAGGAAAAACCATCCATGCAAAGATTCCTTGTACCAGCCAAAAACTCTCCCACGACCAAGATTTTATTTTCTTGATAGGCACATAAGAACTAGATTGCCCAAGACTCCCTAGCGCAATAATTAATAATCCTATGATGGCCGTCATTTATTTTCTTTTTGAAGTTACTTCTTGCTCGTATTTTTGTATGGCTTTGATGTAATCTTCGCCAACGGGGACATCATTTTTCAAGCAGAAATAATCCCAAACAGCATTCCAAGGCAGGCTCTTTTCTTCTTCCAGCAATGCCAACCTTTCAAAATACTGTCCTTTAGCCTCGTATTCACGTAGCTGCACAATAGGCTCCAATAGTCCTTGTAAGAAAGCTTTTTGGGTAGCACGAATACCTATTACATAGGCACCAATACGATTTATGGAAGCATCAAAGTAATCGAGTCCAATATGTACCCTATCCAAGGCATTGCAGCGCACAATTTCTTTTGCCAAATCTATGGTCTCATCATTGAGTGTAGTTACGTGGTCTGAATCCCAACGCACCGGACGGCTCACATGAAGCATAATTTCCTTTGTAAAAAGCAAGAGCGACGATATTTTGTCGGCCACACTTTCCGACAAATGGAAGTGGCCAGTATCTAGCGTCACCATCTTGTCGTTTTTCACACCATAGCCCAAGTAAAAATCGTGAGAACCAACAGTATAACTCTCCAATGCAAGGCCAAAGAGTTTGGATTCTATGCAGTCTTTCATATTTTTATAGTCTATGGAAAATATATCGTCCAAAGATTTTTCAAGTATCTGGCGGTAAAGATAGCGATTCACAGTAATGTCTTTGCTTCCATCGTGTATCCAAAGGTTCATTATGCAGGGATCATTTTGAAACTTACCCATTGCTTCCGAAATCAAGCGACAGCGTTTGGTATGTTCAATCCAAAAATCGCGAATGCCCTTGTCGGGATTAGCAAGTGTAAGATCACCACTTTTAGAATGTCCGAAAGAACTGGAATTAAAATCCAGCTTCATATTTTTTTCCTTTGCCCACTGCATCCACGAGGCGAAATGCTCTGGAGCAACTTCATTTCTATCCACTACCTTACCTCCAAAATCGCCATAAATGGCGTGTAGGTTTAGGCGGTGATTGCCCCCAATATGAGTCAAAACATTTTCAATATCCGATCTTAGCTCCTCTATGTTGCGGGCTTTTCCTGGATAGTTGCCCGTTGCCTGGATACCTCCACCACCTTGGTTTTTAAGATTTTCAAATCCTGTAACATCGTCTGCCTGCCAACAATGTAGCGACAAAGAAATATTTTGTAGATGCTCCAAAGCCTTATCTGCATTTACTCCTAGAGCAGCATAGCGCTCTTTGGCAATCTCGTAAGCCTTTTGTACTGATTCTGTTTTCATAAAAATAATAATTAGTGATTAATGAATAGTGAATAGTAATTAGTGAATAGTAATTAGTAGATAGCGAATTTACCCCCTATTTTTGACTCAAATAGTGTGTAGGCATCTTCCCAAGCCTGCGTATCATTGGGTGTGTAAGTCTCTGTTTCAACAGAAGCTTTAACAATATTGCGAATTTCTTGCAAGTTTTTGACTGCTCCCATGGCCTTAGCCTGCATCATTATATTGCCAATAGCGGTTGCCTCAGAAGGGCCTGCCACCACAGGCAGTTTTATGGAGTTGGCAGTAAATTGATTGAGCAATTTATTTTGGGCTCCTCCACCAATCACATGAAGGACTTCTATGGTAAAAGGAGATATTTTATGCAGCAAATTAAGTACATACTTGTACTTAAGAGCCAGACTTTCAAAAATACACCTCACAAATTGAGCATCGGTCTGTGGCGCTCTTTGTTTGGTGTGTACGCAAAAATCAACAATAGCTTTTGTCATGCTGTCGGGCTTAGCAAAAGAGGGATGATCAGAATCTACAAAACACATAAAAGCTTCGGATTCCATCGCCATCGCCACTAGCTGTGGATAAGAATAGGACTTGCCTTGTTTTTTCCATTCGCTTATACACTGCTCCAAAAGCCACATTCCTGTGATATTCTTGAGAAAACGGATAGTTCCTTCCACTCCGCCCTCATTGGTAAAATTGAGGTCGGAAGATTCTTTGGTAATTATAGGCTCCTCGATTTCAATTCCCATCAACGACCAAGTGCCCGAACTAAGATAAGCGAAATTTTTATTTGTGGCAGGAACTGCCGCAATGGCAGAGGCTGTATCATGACCAGCAACAGCAACTACGGGCACCTTTCCCAGTCCCGAATCTTTTGCCACACAATCTTTTAGATGTCCTATAATATGACCAGGCATCACTATTTCAGGAAATTTGGATGCTGCTACTCCTGCCGCCTTAAGAAGTTTTGCCTCAAATTTTTTTGTTCGTGGGTTCAATATTTGGGAAGTGGAGGCAATGGTATATTCACATACCTTATTTCCTGTGAGAAGATACGACAAGGCATCGGGCATAAATAAAATATCTTTTGCTGCCTCAAAAGAGGAACAAGCTGTCTTATTTGCTGCAAATAATTGATAAAGACTATTGAAATTCATTACCTGAATGCCCGTAAGCTCGTATACTTCTTGGCGGGGTATGATTTCAAAAAAGGTTTCTAAGAGAGTGCCTGTGGTATATACATCTCTATATGCGCGGGGAGGACTTAGCATTGCGCCATCCTTGCCGATGTACACAAAATCTACTCCCCACGTATCTATACCTATGGCAGAGATGCTAATATTTTCTTTTGCTGCTATATGCAAGCCTTCTATGATGGACTGGTAGAGTGATAAAATATTCCAATGCGAGCGCAGTCCAACTTGAACTATGGCATTTGGAAATCTGTTTAACTCTTTCATTTCCAATTTTCCATCGACAAGCTTTCCTAAGATAGATCTTCCACTGCTTGCTCCTAAATCGAAAGCTAAAAAATGCTCTTGCTTCATGATTTGTATCTGTTTTTTGGGTATTCAATAATTTATACGACAAAGATAGATACAAAACACGGTCTAAGTATGCGTTAAATGACATATTTACCATGTTAAATGACACAAAGGAATCCGCGCCCCTTATTTTTTATACATGGCGAGCTCAAGAATATTTATTTTCCGTTTTTGGAGTTTTTACGAATGTAGATAAGTTTTGCATTAAAGGTTTCTGCAATCTTACCGGCTCTCATTTTTATTTCGTCGGCTTTTTCTCCCTCAAAATATTCATCTACAACAGCAAAAAAATGCTTAAGCCACCTATCAAAATGTTCTTTATCAATGGGAAGCGGCATGTGTGGTACAAAGGGAGTTCCACTATAAGTATGTGCTCCCAATAACTTGGTTTCCCAAAAGCGCACTATTTTTTCCAAGTGCTCGTCCCAATGATCCTTAATGGCACCATTGAAAATATCTTTTAGCAAATCGTCTTGCCTCACCCTCGCATAAAACTCATATACCAAGGTTTCTAGGTCTTCTTTGGATATAATATCTTTTTTCATCGTACAAATATACTGGTTTTTGTTCTTTTTTTATTCTCGATAGGCATATTTATTTTGTCTTGAGTTCAAATGCAAATATATTATCTTACCTTTGCCAGTGAGGTTTAATGAAATTAATCTCCCTTGAATATTTCCTTGCTAGCCTTGAAAATTCTCATTTTTAGGTTTTTTTGGCAGAACAACATATTCTTTATGATAAATAAGATACAAATAGAAAATTATAAATCCATTCGTACTATCGATATGAATTTGGGAGCCATCAACGTCTTGATAGGTTCAAACGGTGCAGGTAAAAGTAATCTTATAAGCTTCTTCAAATTACTGAAAAATATATACCAAGGACACCTACAGAGCTATATCGCTAGCGAAGGTAGTAGTGAAGATTTTTTATATTTTGGATCTAAAGTATCTGAATACATATATGGTAGATTAGAATTTAATGAAATAAATGGATATTCTATTAAATTAATTCCAAACTCGGATAATAAATTATACATTGAATACGAGAATATTCAGTATAATAGAGCACATGGTAATTATTCTAATTTAGGCTGGGATAATCATAAAATGAACTGGATAAAATTTGAAAGTGACTTGAAAACAGCAGGAGAACATGGACGGTTTGGTTTTATTAAAAAACTGATGGAATCGTTTCGCGTGTTCCATTTTCATGATACAAGTAAAACTTCTAGCCTAAGAAAGCCAGCTTTGCTTAATGACAATGAATTTTTTAGAGAGGATGGAGCAAATTTGGCTGCGTTTTTATACTGGATGCAAGAAAAATTCCCTAAAGATTTCAGGAGAATAGAGATGACTATTAGATCAATAGCGCCTTATTTCGATTGTTTCAATCTTGCCCCCGACAAATTGAATGAAGATCAGATACGTTTGCGCTGGAAAGAAAAAGATTCGGATGCCTATTTTGAAGCAAAGCATTTATCCGATGGCACATTACGCTTTATAGCTCTTGCAACACTTCTTCTACAACCCGAAGCTCCTAAAGTGATAATCATAGATGAACCCGAATTGGGCTTACATCCTTTTGCTATTAACAAATTGGCAGGATTGATAAAGAAAGCTTCGGTTCGTACTCAAATTATTATATCTACCCAATCAACCAATCTTGTAGATAATTTTGAGCCCGAAGAGATTGTTACTGTCGACAGAGAGGATAATCAATCAGTTTTCAAACGACATAGCTCAGAAGAACTCACGGAATGGCTGAACGATTATACCATCGGCGACTTATGGAACAAGAACGTGATAGGAGGCAGGCCATGAAGAAGATAGTGTTTATAGTTGAAGGAGAGAGCGAGGATGAGTTTGTTAAAAGAATTATCCGCCCCTTTTTTGTCTCTAAAGGTATTCCTTTTTACCATATCGAATCTAAAATTATACAAATAAGTGGAGGTGGTCATGGCTTTAACAATATAGAGCATTTCAAGAATACAATTAAGCCATTTCTGTCTCGTAATGATGAACCTATTATTACCTCTTTTATAGACCATTATAGATTGAACAGTGAGCGGAAACTGCCTGGATATAATGAATGTATGGCGGAAACAAATATAGGAATAAAATTGGGAAAGATGGAGGGAAAATTGCAAGATATGGTTCAATCAATCAAGCCCTACAGGTTTTTTATTCCTTATATTCAGCAGCATGAGTTTGAAACACTCCTCTTTGCTGATCCCGAAGAAGGCTTCGATTTAGAAGATGAGCGAATAAAACGGGAGATTATGAATTTATGCAATTTTTTTGATTCAATCGAAGATATAAATTGTACGCCCCACGGAGCTCCCTCTGTTCGATTAGAAGCTATATATTCAAAGTATAGGCGAAGATATAATAAAGGAGCAGATGCAGTAGATATTGCAGAGTTGACTACGATAGGGAAAATGCTTGAAAAATGTCCTCGTTTTAAAAATTGGATATACTTGTTAATTTCAGAAACAACAAAAAAGTGAGCACCGTATTCGTTATTAGAGACTAATTGGCATTTGCTTCTGATATTTTGTTTGTATCTTCATGCCCTTAAAGTAAGACTTTTACTCTGTAGAGAAATTACTCATAAATAAATATAAATAAACATAAAAACAATGAAAAAAATTATTTTAGTATTAAGCTTGTCCGTTTTTGTTTGCTTTGCTTGCACCAACAAAAAACCAATCGAAGAGCCAGCTCCTGCCGAAGTCGAAGAAATGGTAGTGAGTAGTGATAGTCACAATTCTGAAAACTCCCTTGATTGGGCTGGCACATATAAGGGCATTGTTCCTTGTGCAGATTGTGAGGGTATAGAAACTGAAATTCAGCTCACAAAGGATGGTACTTTCGTTCTAAAAACGAAATACCTAGGAAAAGAGAGTGTAGCAGCAACAGAAGACGGCGGCAATTTCTCTTGGGATGAAAGCGGTTCTGTTATTACTCTTTCAGGACTTAGAAATAGACCTAATCAGTTCAGTGTTGTAGAAGGTGCTATTGTTCAGCTAGATATGGAAGGAAATGTCATTGAAGGAGAACTCGCAGAGAGATATATTTTGAGAAAATAGTAATCCTAAAAATTAGATTTTTCTAGCCGTTTTTTATCAGCTTTATGCACCTGCCAACGATAAAGAATGCAGGTAATAACAAAATAGACTCCTGTGAGTATCCACAACATTTTGTACTCAAAAGAAATTTCAGACAACTTAGCGCCCATAGAGTTAAGTTTCACATAGCCCTGCACTCCGAAAGTAGATGGAAAGAGGTAACTCACCCATTTCCAAAAAACAGGAATTGCACTCACTGGCCAAGAAACGCCTGAAAGAAAAACCAAGGGAACTGATGTGAAAACGAATACCAGCATAGGAGTCTCTCGGCTTTTTATAATGAAGGATAGCGACATAGCAAAAAATATACATGCCAAAAGATATGGCAGCGAAAAAAGTAAGGTGTTGCCATAAGGCGCAATCTGAGGAAGTTCAAAGATGTGTGGAACAATTAGCAGTGTCCAAATAGCTACGTAAGCATAAATAAGCAAATAAGCCATAGCCTTTCCAAAAACAACACGCAAGGTTCCTCTGTATTGTTTGCCCGAAGGAATGAGCAAACCCGAACGTGTTCGTTCGCGACTTGTTCCTGCAAGCATACCTACACCCAGTAAAAGGGTTTGTTGAATTACCAACACAAGTATGGCGGGTAGTAAAAATGAAGAGAAACCACTTTGCGTATTATAAAGAGAAATGGATTCATAGGGTATCGCTTCGGTGAGGATGTGTATTTCCCTGCCTAAATTCATCGATGCTTCTGTACTTGCCATAAGTATGGCCTTGTAGTGCAACATAGAGCCCATATCGCAAAAAAGTTGTATTGTTGCCTTCTGTCCTGTATGCAATTGCCTACTAAACTCCGAAGGTATCAACAGAATGCCGTAGGCTTCTTTTTTATCGACAAGCCGTTTGGCCTCTTCCATCTCTGGACAATGGGCTATCACAGCCACATCGGCAGTAGCTCCCAGTTTTCTCACAAAACTCCTGGAAGAACTTGTTTGTGATTGATCTACCACCACCACTGGTACCTTGCGTACAACTTCAGGATTATAAATCAATCCATAGAGCACAGGATATATTAAAGGAACTACAATAAAAAATATAACAACTCCCAAATCTTTAAATGTATGATCCAATTCTGCCCTCCATACATGAAAACTGTCGGAAATTCCTCCTTTGATAATGTTTATTAATTTATTCATTTTTTCCTATTCGTTTTCATTTAATTATGGTTTATATTCCAAATGCCGTATGGCTGCCTTAAGATTCTTTAGTATGGTAAAAGGAAGAATAATAAACGCAGCTAGAGCTAGGTAATGATGCCAACTATAGATCATATCCCTCCCGTTGAGAGCTTGGTCTACATAAATCAGATAATAGTGGCGAAGAGGAAAGAGGATGGATAAGGCTTTTACCCAAGAATACATTGCGGTAACCGGAAAGGAGAATCCAGAAATAGAGAAAGATAGCATGCCCCATATAGAAGCAAAACTTAGTCCTAAGCGCAATGTGGGCAATACGCCAATCATGAAAATGCCCAGTGCTTGAGCCGACAATATCGCTAATAACATGCCTAGCATCATATTTAAAAAATTTCCATTGAGAGGAAATTCCAAAATAATATACATAGCAATAAATAATATCATGCCTACAATGAAGAAAATGCCCGTTTGAGGAAGCAGTTTCCCAAAAAGACTTCTTATAAGAGAGCTATTGCCCATTTGCAGCCATTTTCTTGCTGTTTTTTCTTTCATCTCAATGCCTATACTGTATACCGTAACAAGCAAAATCATGAGTTGCAGTATTCCTGGAAGGAGCATATTACTTAAATAAACAGAATAATTGATCCACGGATTTCCTATAGGGTGAGTGTCTAATCCAATGGGCTGAATTTGTGGCATCAATTCCTTATCGCTCTGCCCCTTGGCTCTTCCAATCTTCAAATTTACTGCCGCTGAGCTTAAGGTAGCTATTGTTTTGAGGTCTTTGAAAAGTAGTGATCCAGCTATCAGAAAGGAGTTGTTTGTATAAAAAGATAGTTGTGGCTGCTTGCTCAGACTGGCATCTCTTTCAAAATCAGAGGGTATAAGCATTATTCCATATACGTTTCCTTTTTGAAGCTCCTCCCTTGCATCACTAAAAGAATTTGTTGTATATACAATTTCCGAACCTTCAAATGCTTCCAACTGACGCGCAATATTGCGTGAGGTAATGGAATTGTCAAGATCGACCAAGGCCAAGGGCATATTTGTAGGGAGACCCTCATACATCAGACTGAGAAAAAAAACAAAACAAAACAAAGGAGCTCCTACCATGCTTAACCAATAAATCTTATGGTTACGCAATCGCATGATTTCTCTTTGAGAAATCATCAATATTGCTTGCCAATTGTTGTTACTATTTTTTGTCATTGATTGTCATTGATTGTCATTTTGGTAGTACCTATTTCAAGGTTTTCAAGAACCTAAAATTTATTTTTTAATATAACCGACATTCCTGGAAGTAAGTCAGGAACTTGCTGTAAGGGTTTTGCTTTTATCTCAAAAGTCTTCATATCGTATTGTCCATTTGTTTTGGTGGCTTTCCATGCGGCATAGGTGCCCATATCTTTGATGGCATAGACTTGGAGTTCAATGTTTTTATCTAAGGCAGGAACGTAGGCCGTCAATTGCGTCCCCATTTTTATATCTACCAACAAATCTTCTCTAAGGCTAAAAACCACCCACGCATTGCTCTTGTCGAGTATGCTCATGATGGGAGCTCCCGCACCTACAAGTTCGCCTTCTTGTGGAAAAATTTCAGAAACTTCACCATCAATTGGAGAACAAAGACCAGCTTCAAGCATGTATGATTCTACTTCAGCAACAGCACCTTTGGCCCTATTTACCAAGGCTTCGGAAGCCTCTTTGTCTTCTTTTTCAGCACCATTTTTCGCCATATCATATTGTGATTTTGCCGCTTTCTCTGTTGCAAGCATGGCCTTAAAATTGGCATAAGCTTCATCTCTTTTTTGTGCCGACATCACCCCCTTATCAAAAAGATTTTGTACCCTTTGGTATGATTTTTCTGCAATATCCAAACCGGCTTTTGATTTTTGCCACATTTGGTATGCACCAGCAATTTGCTCCACTCGAGCTCCTTTGATTGCTTTTCTATTTTGTGCTTGCGCCGCTTCTTGTGCCGCCATTGCTTGCACCAATTTTGCTTGTATCTCGGGATTGTCAAGTATAACCAAGGTATCCCCTTTACTTACTTTCTGACCAGCTTGAACCCTCAGCTTGAGTATGCGGCCAGGAACTTTCCCCGAAATTCGTATTTCTGTGGCTTCCACCTGCCCTTGCACAATAATTTCGGCAGGTCGGAGAATAAAAAATCCGACAATACCTACCACCATAACAAGCGATATTACCGCTATAAAAGCCAACATCATATTGCTGCGTTTGAGTTCTTTTGCTTTCGTTTCCATATACTTTGTATCTATTGCTTTGTTATTTTCATTTGTCTAATTTACCTAATGCCTTGTTGAGGTATACCTCACTTAGCTTTATTTCTACCTGTGCATCAATGAGTTCGGAATGAGCTTTTACCCAAATGGTTTGCGCTTCCATTACATTAAAAATTGGAATTATACCCTCTTCAAACCCTAAGTTGGCATAGCGTAAATTTTCTTCGGCACTTTCTTTGTTTTTTGTTGAAGCAAGTAATTTTTGATAGGCTTCTTTGGACTTAAAGCTCGTTTGTTTGATCTGCAAACTTATTTTTTCTTTAGCCTCATCCAATTCCAGTTGCTTGATGCGGGTTTCGGTTTTTGCGGCCTTCAATTTGTAGTGTGTTTCGCCCCAGTGAAAAATGGGTATATTGACCAATATTCCCACATTCCACATCCCTCCAAAATCATTGTGAAAGCCATTGAATGAGTTGGGGTTGGTGACTAAATAATTGGCAGCAAATGCGATTGTTGGCAAATGCTCTGATTTTACTATTGTTTCCTTCTTTTCAAAAATTTGCTTCGCCAAATGTAAGCTTCTTAGTTCGGGCCTACTATTAAAAGCGCCTATCATATCAATTTCTGGGAAACTGCTGCTTGTAGGGAAATCTTTTACATTCTCATCTTCTAATTGTATTTCTTCATCCAACTCAAGTCCACAAAGTTGGCATAAAAGCATTTTTGATAATACAAGCCCATTCTCTACCTTGGTTTGATTTATTTCGGCTTCATTGAGTTTTACTCTTACTGAAAGGCCATCAGCCTTGGTTGCAAAACCTTCTTCTATTAGATTCTCAACATCGCCACTCATTTTTTGCAACAATTGTACATACGATTCACAAAGCTGGTATTTGTTTTCCAAAGATATGATTTGCCAATAGGTCTCGTCAGTCTTGAGCATCACTTCTTGAAGATTGCTTACATTCATTGACTCTGCCAGTTGGTTTGCATAATTGGCTATTTGGTTGTATGCCCTAATTTTTCCTCCCATATAGATGGGCTGTATGAGCGATAGAGATCCTGCCCACACATTTTTGATGTCCATATCGAACTCACTCTTGGGAATGATTGTATGTTCTTTCCACAAAATTTTGTCGGGATGTTCTTTGGGATTAAATGCCTGACCATTGGCATCCAAAGGAACGGGGTTTCCTCCGATCTCTGTCCATTGATTGTTTACTTGGCTGGGAGTGAAACCAAAACTGCCATCAGGCATAACTGTACCAATGGGCAAATGCCTGTCGGAATCCAGCAAAGATATGTTTTTTTGATTGCGCAAATAAGAACCTGTAAAAGATATGTTTGGAAAATACTGGGAATATGCAACTCTTTTTTCTGCTTCTGCCTTATTTACCTGTTCCGAGCCTATTTTTAGCTGCTTATTATTTGCTATTGCAAGATTTCTACAATCTTGTAGTGTAAGCTGCTTTTGAGCAAATAATGGCGTTTGTAAGGACAAAATAACAAATAATAATCCAAACTTATTCATACTTATACGTTTTTTATTTATATCTTTATAAGATACTTTATTGTTTACATAGATTTTAAATATAGAATAATATCTAAAATTAGTAATATCGTGCAAATGTATTCTTATTTATTTGATTTTCACAAATAAATACATTTTTATTTTAAATTATTTCTGAGTTCAGCCCACAATTAATT
>BHEP01000068.1 GCA_003851245.1 Bacteroidales bacterium
TGCCGTTGACCAATACAAATTCGCCATCCTCATTTCGTATTGCTGCGCCCACCCTATCAGCATCAGGATCAGAAGCCATTACCAAGTCGGCACCCGTTTCTTGTGCTTTTTTTACAGCCAGTGCCAGCGCTGCAGGCTCTTCCGGATTGGGCGATACCACCGTTGGAAAATCGCCACTCACTATATCTTGTTCAGGAACATTGATGATGTTGGTAAAACCCATAGCCTTGAGTGCCTGCGGAATTAGCTGACCTCCAGTGCCATGTATTGGTGTATAAACAATCTTTATGTCGCTGTGCCTCTTTATTGAGTCGGGAGAGAGGCTGATGGTTAGTAAATCTTGTATATACTGCTGATCCATATCCTTTCCCAAGGGAGCTACAAGCGCAGGATTGCCATTGAACTGTATATCTGAAGCCGAGCGAATTTGATTGACTTCGGCGATAATATTTTTGTCGTGTGGAGCAATCACCTGTGCACCATCATCCCAATAAGCTTTATAGCCATTGTATTCCTTAGGATTGTGTGAGGCAGTTAGGATAATGCCACTTTGACATCCTAATTGTCTGATAGCATAAGATATTTCGGGGGTAGGTCGGAGCGACTCAAAAAGGTATACTTTGATGCCTACGGCAGAAAATATATCGGCAGAAATTTGGGCGAAAAGATGGCTATTATTTCTACAATCGTAGCCAATCACCACCTTAATAAGAGGTAAAGAAGCAAATTCTTTTTTTAGGTAGTTCGCCAATCCCTGAGTAGCAGCACCAACAGTATATTTGTTCAACCTATTGGATCCAACGCCCATGATTCCTCGCAGACCACCAGTGCCAAATTCTAAATCTTTGTAGAAAGATTCTATCAAGTCTGTTTTATCCTCCTTATCTAAGAGAACCTGTACTTCCCTACGAGTGTCGGCATCATAAGCCTCTGTTTGCCAGTTTTGTGCCTTGGCAATCACTTGTTTTAATAAAATTTCATTGTCCATTGCTTTAACCAATTATTTATTAATTTGCGAATTGCGAATTGTCATTTGTACTAATTCGCATCTAAAAAAACAGCAACTAATTCGTCACTTTAAATTTTTCTCCGGAGCCTTCAACTATCTTGCGATAGTGCTGCTCAGGATAGCCCTCACGAATTGGGTTAGAAGGATTTCCGTGAGCATTGCGTTCAAAAACACCATTCTGCTCTTTGCGAACTATTCCGTCCACATATTTTACCATAAGTTTTTCGCCCAATTTCTTCCATGTATCGAAAGCTCTTTGCGCTTGATCGATACTATAGTTTGTGAGCATCGCTACAGCTTTTTCCTCATCGTCCTCCATAAGTTTTAGAGCTTGATTTTCTACGGAAACTTGAATCACTTGAAAACTTTCTTCGAGAATATCTTGAACGGGCTTGATGTCTTGAATCATTTGCGAATAGCGTGGATAAGCCATATTTGCCACCCAGTTGTGTATCCAGAAAGAGGAAGTCCATGAAAATTCATACAGATTGCCATTACCTACTCTGTAGCACTCGGGGATGCTGGTCATACAGGCATACATGGGCGTGTAAACGGTAAAAGTAGCATCGTCCATTCCAAACCAAAGAACTCCTCCAATGATATCGGGCAGATGGCTGCGCATCTGTCCAACAAAGGTAAATCCTGTTTGCTGGGTTCCAATAGGACGCTCGTTGCAATACGTCACAGAGTCGACCTCCCATTTTAAGGGAGCGAAACGCATGGGAGATGCAAAAGGACCGGCACCCACATCGAGAGTCATATCCAATTCTGTGCCTTCATAATGATCACGCATCATATCCATCAAGTCTTTTGCACTAAGTTTGCGATCAGGACGTATGTATAGAGGCATGGGCTCCAAATTCAAATTATTTCCTTTTACATAATCCAGCCATTGTGCTGCATCTTTGTTGTAGCGGTTAAAAAAAGACCACACACGGGCTTCACAAAAGCGCAAAGCACCAAAATCCAAGGGAGCATAAGCTTTAGCAAAACTAAAATCAGCATCCTTGCCCTTAAAATATCCTTTTTCTCTAGCAAAAGAGATTACATCCTTTGAATATATACAGTTATCCTTATCTTTTAGAGGAAATTGCTGTATGCGTGCCTGATTGGCGTGCGCCGAAATGCAATCGTCGGGAATACGCTGGGCAACCCAAACAGCCCCTTTGCGACCAGGGCCCTTACCTATCAACTCCATTACCCAAACTTCATTTTTGTCGACAATAGAAAAAGACTCGCCACTACTATAATAACCATGGCTTTCGACCAGGCTGGCTATAGTTTGTATGGCGTCTCTGGCATTTTTTGCTCTCTGAAGAGTTATGTAGATAAGACTTCCGTAGTCCATAATGCCTGTAGAATCCGACAACTCTCCTCGCCCTGTAAAGGTAGTCTCACCAATACATAGCTGGTGCTCGTTCATATTGCCAACAACGTTGTAGGTTTGCTGTGCCTGAGGAATACTTCCAAGAAACTTGCCGGTGTCCCATTCGTACACTTCTAGCATAGTTCCTTTCGGATATGTGGCTGCAGGCCAGTGATAGAGCTCGCCAAATAGAGCATAAGAATCTGCAGAATAAGTGACCATGGTGGAGCCATCTGTCGAGGCATGCTTTCCCACCAATAGGTTGGTGCAAGCAAAGCTACTAGTAAAAAAAATGAGTAGAAACGTAAATGAAAGAAGAACCTTTTTCATAATATTTAATATTTTATATCACATATTTTATTTGTTTGCAAAACTTACATCTATGATCATGCTTTTGGCAAAATTTAGGCCGCTTATTTTACAAAAATTATCTTTACAACTCTCAAAGGTACAAAAAAACTGCAAAACTTCCATTTCATAGAGATACATTCTTCCATAATATCTGTTTTATACATATTTGTTGTACTTTTGCAGCAAACAGACAAGCATAAATTCGCAATTGCATATGAAGAAAATACTAATTACTGGTGCCAGTGGTTTTATTGGGAGCTTCTTGGTAGAAACAGCCCTAGCAAAGACTTGGGATATTTGTGCTGGCATAAGAGAGGGTAGTAGCAAACAATATTTGCAAGATCCCAAGATCGATTTTATTGATCTTAAGTTTGCTGACAAAAAAATGCTGCAAAAGCAAATAAATGAATATGTGCTTGCCCATGGCAAATGGGATTATATAATTCACAATGCTGGAATTACGAAGGCTCTTAATCAAAGTGATTTTGAACAGGTGAACACCCAGTTTTGCATAAATTTTGTTGATGCTCTGATAGCTGCCGATGCTGTTCCCAGCAAATTTATTTTCATGAGTAGCCTCAGTGCTTTTGGTCCTGGTGACGAAAGCGGCACAAAACCCTTATTGCTTTCTAGCACCCCAAAGCCCAATACAAACTATGGATTGAGCAAGTTGAAGGCCGAACAATACATACAATCTATTTCCAACTTTCCATATATGATAATAAGACCCACAGGAGTATACGGCCCCAGAGATAGGGATTATTTGATGGTGCTAAAGATGATCCAAAAAGGTCTTAATGTGGGTCTTGGGTTTAAAACTCAATATCTCACATTTATTTATGTCAAAGACTTGGCAAAGGCTTGTTTCCTGGCTTTGGAAAGCCCCTTGTGCCAAAAAGCTTATTTTGTAACGGATGGAGACATGTATACCGATAAGGCTTACACGAGAATAGCCCAAATGGTGATGAAGCAAAAAAGAGTTCTAAATTGTAGGATTCCACTATTTGTTGTGGCAGCGGCGGCGCAAATTTCTGAATATATGTCTGCAATAAGCAAAGAAGCCGCGGTACTCAATAAGGACAAATACAAGATACTCAAACAAAGAAATTGGTGCTGCGAGACGGCTCCCTTAGAAAACGAACTAAAGTTTGCTGCCGACTACAACCTTAGCAAGGGGATGCAAGAATCTGTAGAATGGTATAAAGAAAATAAATGGCTCTAGTAAAAGGAGGCTTCTAAAAAAAATAAAACAAAAATAATGAATTTAGGTAAATTACAAGCAATTTTAGACCAAGAAGCACAGGCTATACGCAATATTCCTTTGAATGAGGCTTACGGCGAGGCTTTATCTTTGATTTTGGAGCAAGTGCATAATAAAAAAGGAAAACTTGTTACCAGCGGCATGGGTAAAGCTGGACAAATAGCCTCCAATATAGCCACCACTTTTAGTTCTACTGGCACTCCCGCCTGCTTCCTACACCCCAGCGAGGCACAGCATGGCGATTTAGGAATCTTAGGACAAAACGATGTGATGCTATTAATTTCTAATTCAGGGAAAACCCGAGAAATCATTGAACTCATGGATTTGGCGAGGGTCTTAGATGGTGGCATTAAGTTTATTGTTATCACTGGATTGGCTGGTAGCCCTCTGGCAGAAAAAGCCGACGTATGCCTGCTTACGGGCAATCCCGCAGAAGTATGCACTCTGGGGATGACCCCTACTACTTCAACTACAGTGATGACAGTGATAGGCGATCTCTTAGTCGTTCAAACAATGGAAGCTATAGGATTTTCAATTTCAGATTATGCCAAACGGCACCATGGAGGATATTTGGGAACTTTGGCAAGACAACAGTCATAAGTAGAGGCGCATCATGATGCGCCTCTATCGAAAAACACTACCTTTAAGGAGCATACTTGTGCGCCTAAAGTGTTATGTTGATAATTTCAAAACTCATAATTCCTGAAGGCACTTTAATCTCAGCGATGTCGCCAATTTTTTTGCCTAGTAAGCCTTGTCCTATGGGCGTATTTATGGCTATTTTTCCTTCTTTGAGGTTTGCCTCACTTTCAGCAACCAAAGAATATATCATTGATTGATTATTCTTGAGGTTGCGTATTTCTACCTTATTAAGTATTTGTACACTGTCGGTGGTAATCTGACTTTCGTCAATAAGTCTGGAATTGGCAATTAAATTCTTTAATTGCGATATTTTAGCCTCAAGCAGTCCTTGAGCCTCCTTTGCAGCATCGTATTCTGCATTTTCAGATAAATCACCCTTATCGCGAGCCTCAGCAATCTGCCTTGAAATTTCAGGGCGTTTTACTGATTCAAGTTCATGTACATCTTCGAGCAATTTTTTATACCCATTTTCTGTCATATAACTTATAGCCATAATGAATTCTCCTTATTATTTAAGTTGATATTAAAATTAATACAAAGCAAAAAAAATCCCAATCAAAGTCGATTGGAACTCCTAGTGTTGGCGTGCTTGTAAAACACAAAGATAGGCAATATAAATGAATAACAATAAATTTATTATTTATTTATATTATTTGTTTATTTCATTTTTGACTATTGATTCCATTTTTTCATACGATTCTATTTTTTCGACTATTTCTCCCTCTCCATTTAATATAAATGTTGTGGGCAGTGTGCTTATATTGTATAGACTGGCATTTTTTGATTGTATAGAAGCCGCATCCCAAACGCTTACCCATGGCAGATTAGACGCTACATTTTTCCAATAATGCAGATCTTCATCAAATGATACTTGATAAATTTGCAATCCCTTATCCTTATATTTATCATATATTTCTATAAGGTGCATGTTGTGTGACGACGATGCCTTGGTTTGGTAGGCTGTAAAATCAAGTATGGTAAGCTTATTTTCCTTAGCAATTGTAGATAGCTTGACAGGCTTATTTTCTAAAGAAGGCAATTCTATTTCAAAATAATCTGTAGCTTCGCCGACTTTATACTCTACCGATTTGCTTGCTCTAGTCATCTTTAGCCCCTGCAGAGCCAAATTGTAGATATGTTTGGTAGCTTCGCTCTCAGGAAATTTTTGATTCCAGTTTGTAGCCACAGCGCCAAAGGCTTTCTGGTCATCTTTGTCGTAAAGATCAAAGATGAGTTGATTGTCTGTTTGTTGCAGCAAGGCGAAATAAGCCGATGTAGAATAGGGCCTTTCGTAGATATATTTTTTTGCAAGACTGCGATACTCCCTAGCCATGGAGTCGGCAAGCACAGCATTTTTTTCTTTGGCGATATCCATTACCAATAAGCTTAGCTCTCGCATTCTTTCGCAGTCCAAACTTCCAGTTATAGTATATCCCTGTGCAAAATTTTCTGCCTGCGCATTCACCACTATCGTTTCTGTGCTATCTATGGCAAATTGAATGATTTGCTTGTCGAGTCGTAGCCTATAAAAACTAGGAGCAGGAAGTCGGTTTTGCTTAAAAGAAAAAGATCCCTCAGCTTTGAGTACTAAGGAGTCGATTATATCTTGGTGATGAGTTTCAACACTTTCCAAGTAGAGGGTCTTACCTGATCCTCCTTTTACCTCTCCTCTGATTTCCCATTTCTCTTGTTTGTTGCAAGACGAAACGAGGAGTAAAATCACCAATATAAGAATATGTTGCATGCTTTAATGAATTATGAATTTAATTATCGTAGTGTAAAAGTCTAATTTAGTAATTTGCAAATTATGAATTGGCAACTCACAGTCTGCAAATGTACATTATTTCCCCAAAAAAACAAACTTTTTCAATTTAAAGCCACGATGTTAAGGTAAAGTTTGATAACTTTGGACAATTTTAAAGAAGAATAGAATTTTTAGAACATTAATTTATGATCAATCCAATTATTAAGACGATCGATTTAGGTGATGGAAGAACCATCACAATTGAAACAGGCAAATTGGCAAAGCAAGCCGACGGCTCTGTAGTTGTTCGTATGGGCGACACAGTACTTTTGGCCACTGTATGTGCGTCGACTACTGCAAATCCAGGCGTAGACTTTTTGCCACTGCAGGTAGAATACAAGGAAAAATTTTCTGCTTTTGGGCGTTTCCCTGGAGGCTTTATGAAGCGTGAAGGCCGTGCTTCAGACTCTGAAATTTTAACTTGTCGATTGGTCGACAGGGTTTTGCGCCCTCTATTCCCCGACGACTACCATGCAGAAGTATTTGTTAATATCATACTCTTTTCGACAAACGGAGAAGATATGCCTGATGCCTTAGCTGGCCTGGCAGCCTCAGCAGCTATAGCTGTATCCGACATTCCATTCAACGGGCCAATTTCGGAAGTAAGAGTAGCGAGGATTGATGGAGCATTTGTGGTAAACCCCACTTTTGCACAGGTAAAAGAAGCCGATATGGATATAATGGTGGGTGCTACCTACGAAAATATCATGATGGTAGAAGGCAAGATGGACGAAGTTTCGGAGGCAGAATTGCTGGATGCTATTAAGGTAGCACACGAAGCCATCAAGATACAATGCCTTGTTCAAAAAGAACTTGCAGACGCTGTAGGCAAGACTACAAAAAGAGAATATTGCCATGAGGTAAACGACGAAGATATTCGCAAAGATGTACATTCAGCATGTTTTGATAAGGTGTATGCCATTGCCAAATCAGGAAGTGGAAAGCAAGAGCGCAGTAATGCCTTTGCCGCAGTGGTATCGACATACAAAGAAAAATATACAGCAGAGGAGCTGAAAGATAAGGATGCTTTGATAAACAAATATTACCATGATGTAGAAAAAGAAGCCATGCGCCGCTGTATCCTCGATGAGGGCATTCGCTTGGATGGCAGAAAAACTACAGAAGTGCGCCAGATTTGGTCGGAGGTAGATTATTTGCCAGGGCCTCATGGATCAGCCATTTTTACCAGGGGCGAAACACAGTCTTTGACTACGGTTACTTTGGGAACTAAGATGGACGAAAAAATAATTGATGATGTTATAGCACACAGCAAAGAACGCTTTTTGCTGCATTACAACTTCCCCCCATTTTCTACAGGTGATGCCCGCGCACAAAGAGGTGTAGGTCGTCGCGAGATAGGTCATGGCAATCTAGCATACAGGGCCTTACGCTCTATGATTCCCGACAATTACCCCTATGTGATACGTATAGTTTCAGAGATTTTGGAATCCAACGGATCCTCGTCTATGGCTACCGTTTGTGCAGGAACTTTGGCTCTTATGGATGCTGGAGTTATGATGAAAAGGCCTGTTTCTGGTATTGCTATGGGCTTGATTTCTGAAAATAAAGGGCAAAATTTTGCTGTTCTTTCAGATATATTGGGCGATGAAGACCACTTGGGCGACATGGATTTTAAAGTTACGGGCACCGAAAAAGGAATTACTGCCACTCAGATGGACATCAAGGTAGATGGGCTTTCGTACGACATATTGGAAAAAGCACTCTCTCAATCCAAAGAAGGCCGCCTGCATATTTTGAGTAAAATACTAGAAACAATGCCAGAAGCTCGCACCGACTTCAAAGACCATACTCCTCGCATTGAGATGATCATGATTCCTAAAGATTTCATTGGTGCTATAATAGGCCCTGGAGGGAAAATAATTCAAGGAATGCAGGAAGAAACGGGAGCCACCATCACCATAGAAGAGATTGATGGTCAGGGAAGGGTAGAGATTTCTGCCCGTAATAAACAAGCCATAGATATGGCAATGAGCAAGATACATGGAATTATTACAGTTCCCGAAGTAGGCGAAGTATATGAAGGAAAGGTGCGCACAGTGATGCCTTATGGAGCCTTTGTAGAATTTTTGCCTGGCAAAGATGGTCTTTTGCACATTTCCGAAATAGATTGGAAACGACTAGATTCCGTAGAAGAGGCTGGCATCAAAGAGGGCGATATCATACAGGTAAAACTTATCGATGTAGATCCAAAATCAGGAAAATTCAAACTCTCACGCAAGGTATTGCTTCCTAGAGAAGAGAGAGAGCCTGCGGAGGGAAATAATCTTAGAATAGCTAAAAAAGATTGATGTAGGAAATTCTAAAAATACAATTCGTAGAAATTCCTTGACCCTTTAAGTTAAAGAGGGATTCTAAAAATTAGATTTTTCGACGCTACCAATGGTAACAAGTAAGAAAAAGCAATTTATAGAATTTCCGTAAAGACTGTAAGAGTAATAAAGTAATAGCCAAACAAGAATAAGCGACCGATAATATATGGGCTAACGTTTTTTTTGTTTGGCTATTATTTTTCTTTATTATACATATACCTAACACAAAATGAAAGATCTAAATTAATTATTAACCACAACTCTCGTGCATTTGCACCTTGAGTTCGGCAACAATAAAAACTAAGAATCATGAATGAATCTATTTCCCGCCGTCGTTTTCTACAACGAGCATCTGCGCTAACAGCCGCCACTACAGCCTCCACTCTATGGCTACCAAGAGCTTTCGCGTCACAGCAATCCTCAAAAATCGCTGCAAGTGAAAAAGTAAACCTTGCCTGCTGCGGTATTGGCAACCGTGGAGCCGAAATTATTGAAGCTCTTTACGCAACTGGATTATGCAATATTGTAGCCCTTTGTGATGTGGATATGGGTGCTCCACACACCCAAAAGATTATTGATAAATTTCCCAATGCCCCACGCTTTCAGGATTTTCGCAAAATGTTTGACAAGATGCCAAATCAAATTGAGGCCATCACAGTGGGAGTCCCAGATTTTAGCCATTTCCCAATAACTATGCTGGCTATGTCTTTAGGCAAACATGTATATGTAGAAAAACCCATGGCGCGAACCTTCAATGAGGTAGAGCTAATGATAAAAGGAGCCGAAAGGCACCAAGTAGTCACTCAAATGGGAAATCAAGGACACTCTGAGGCAAACTATTTTCAGTTCAAAGCATGGAAAGATGCAGGAATCATCAAAGATGTAACTGCCATCACAGCACATATGAACAACCCCCGTCGCTGGCATGAATGGGATCCTAAAATGAAACAACTTCCCCCAGCACAAGCTATTCCTGCAAGCCTCGAATGGGACACATGGTTGTCGCAGGCACAAAATCACAATTACAACAAAGATTATATCAATGGTCAATGGAGATGCTGGTACGACTTTGGCATGGGAGCCTTAGGAGATTGGGGTGCACACATCCTTGATACAGCCCATGAGTTCCTCGATCTAGGACTCCCCTATGAAATTGATATGATAAAGTCCGAAGGATACAACCCCTTCTTTTTTCCAATGTCTTCTACAATCAATTTTAAGTTTCCCAAGCGAGGTGAAATGCCTCCCGTAGATATTACCTGGTATGATGGGGTAAATAACATCCCGCAGGTGCCCAAAGGTTATGGCACTATGGAGCTGGATCCAAATATACCCCCTGCAAGCAATGGAGCTATACAGCCAGCCAAGCTCAACCCTGGAAAAATTATATACAGTAAGGAACTTACTTTTAAAGGAGCGTCGCACGGAAGTACATTGTCTATTATTCCTGCAGAAAAAGCAAAGGCTATGGCATCACAATTGCCCGAAGTGCCAAAAAGCCCATCCAATCACTATGCAAACTTCTTGCTAGCATGTAAGGGTAAAGAAAAAACCCGCTCTCCATTCAGTATTGGGGGACCTCTAAGCCAAGTTTTTTGTCTTGGCGTATTGGCGCAGCAGCTCAACACCAAACTTATATTCGATCGCAACAAAAAAGTAATCACCAACAATAAAAAAGCCAATCAAATGCTCGTAGGCACTCCTCCTCGAAAAGGATGGGAAGAGTTTTATAAGATGTAAAAAAAATAAAGGCGCATAATTATGCGCCTTTATACATGGCTTATATTCAATACTTGCAAGCAAGAGCTATAAGATGATGGATATTTAAGTCATTGGTCTTTTTCGACAAATAAGTTTGCCTCTACCCCCCTCACTCCAGGCTCCACAACAAATAAGCCGCCACTGAGAGGGTATTTCTTCAGATCTTCGTCGCTCACTCCTGTTCTAGCTGTAGTAATAAATAAGGAGTCCAGATTGGCACCACCAAAGGCGCAGGAGGTGACATGGGCAGCAGGCACTTGCACCTTGCACAGCATTTCGCCAGTGAGAGGATTCCATCTAGCCACACAATAAGCACCCCAGTGAGCAATCCATATCATTCCTTCGGCATCTATCGTAGAGCCGTCGGGACCTCCCATATCAGGAGGTATTATGATAGCATCTCTAGGATTGGTAATTTCTCCACTGTCGTTGTCATAGTCATAGACTACCACCTTGCCTGTTGGAGTATCTATGTAATACATTGTTTTTTTGTCGAGCGACCACACAATACCATTGGATATTGCTACCTCCTCTTTCATCCTAGCCATCCTATACTGCGAGTCCATGCAGTAGAGGGCAGCCGATTTATTAGACCCTATAGTGCCTACCCATAAGCGTCCCGCAGGATCGCACTTGCCATCATTAAATCGGTTGAGGGTAGTTGTATTTTCAGGATTGGGAATAATAAGCTCCAGCTTTTTTTCGGCAAATCGGTAGCGATAAATCCCATCGTGTAGTGCTACTATTGCATTACCAGAGGAAGAGGGAACAACCGTTCCTACTTTTTGCCCCAAGGCAACAGTCTTATTTTGTCGGCTTGCAGGCTTATAAACATGCAAAAATCCTTGCTCTATATCCACCCAGTAAAGCTCTTGTGCGCTAGGATGCCAAATAGCTCCTTCTCCCAATACGGACTTGCTGTCGAGCAATAGCTCTGCTTTTAATGTTTTTTGCGCCAATAAGGGGCAAGCACTTAGCACAAGGGCTATGCCGCCTAAGATTACAGTTTTCATAAGAGATAATCTAAACGCCTTTGCCAATTCACATTATTGGCAAAGGTAAATAAAAAACGATTTTCAATAGTTTTCAGCAAGAATCTCAAAGAAGGCCTGAGGATGTTCGCATAGGGGGCAGTGCATCAAGGCCTTTTCGCCGTCGTGTACGTGTCCACATACGCGGCATCTCCATTTTTTCTTGTCGGCTTTTTTGAAAACCATGTGACTTTCAATATTTGCCAAGAGTTTTCTGTAGCGCGCCTCATGTCTTTGCTCCACTTTGGCAACTAAGCGAAATTTGGTGGCAATTTTTGGGAAACCCTCTTTGGCAGCTACATCCGCAAAATGCGAATAAAGTATTTCCCATTCTTCTTGCTCACCCATGGCGGCGGCCAAAAGATTCTCGCTGGTAGTTCCCACCTTTCCTGCTGGGTAGGTGGCAGTAATTTCTACAGGACCGCCCTCCAAGCATCCAAAAAACACCTGCGCATGTTTTTGTTCGTCGAGAGCTGTTTCTTCAAAATACGCAGCAATCTGTTCAAAGCCTTCTTTGCGGGCTTCCTTTGCAAACATAACATAGCGGTTGCGGGCTTGCGATTCTCCTGCGAAAGATTTTAGCAGATTCTTCTCTGTTTCTGTTCCTTTTACACTTTTTTCCATAAGTTTAATTTTTAAGTAATTGATTGTTTTTTTAGCAGAATATATCGATCTCCTACATTAGGACTGCCTCATCCTTAGTTTTGTGATTTTTTTTTATTTTTCATCACAAACGCACTCCAAAAGTACAACAATTTTTCATTATAACAATTTTTTTGGCTCTATAATGTTTTTATTACTTAAGCTACATTGATGCACCATAATTTTGCTGCAAATATAGTTAGCTATATTGATAAGGGGGTTCTAAAAATTAGATTTTTCGACGCTGTCAAGGGTGATAACGAAGGGAGTTTGCCTTTGCAAATGACCATTTAGAAACCCGTAGACAAGAAGGAAAAAGCAATTTATAGAAGTCCCAGATATTTAATATTTCAAATAATGTACTCTCACACATCAAAAAGAATGAGAGCAGAGACTATGTGGAAGTAAAGAAGAGAATATGCTCTGAGAAGCCAGCTTGGGGTGCAAACTCCAAGAATAGTTGAGAGATAGTTTTTTTTTCATATCTTTGTAAGAAAAAAACGATGGAAGCCAAACTTAAGCGAATAGCTACAGATATTTATTCCTTTGAGGAACTTATTTCCAATAACTACCTATATGTAGATAAAACTGATTTCACATATGAGATGCTCACTGGCGACACCCGTTACTTCTTCCTCTCTCGCCCCCGCCGCTTTGGCAAATCCCTTACCATCTCCACACTCAAGGCCGTTTTTCAGGGCAAAAGAGAGCTTTTCAAGGGACTCAAAATAGAGCACTTAGATTACGATTGGAAAGAATATCCAGTCATTCACTTGGACATGGGACAAGTTGATACTGCCAATTTTGAGATTTTAAATCGCTCACTTGGCAATTTAGTAAAAAAGAATGCCGAAGAACTTG
>BHEP01000069.1 GCA_003851245.1 Bacteroidales bacterium
AATTTATTGAACGTATCTTTGTCAGAAACTCATCAGTATCATTCTTTTTTGCATTTTTAATATCTATGACTCGTGGTGACTCGCTTTCAATATTTATTATAGGCACATCTGATAATTCAATACGATTTATTTTTACTTTAGAATCACCTACACTACAAGAGATTAGTGCAATTGCAAACAAAGAAACAAATAAATAATTTTTTTTTTTCATAGGTATGTTATTTAAATAATTAACATATTGGTCATATTTTACCAAAACACTTTTTTTGCAAATATACTACCAATATGTTTTCTGTTAATCAATATAATAATTATTATGTTTAATAGGGTTTGGGGGACTATTTGATCTGTTTGTCGATGCAATAAATAAAACCCTCTATATCATCTATACTGGTATCCCACGAGCAGACCAAACGTACTTCATTGGTTTGCTCATTCCAGGTATAGAAAAAATATTTTTTTCGCAAGGCTTCAATAATATTGGCAGGCATAATTAGAAATAGTGCATTTGCCTGCACTTTTTGCGTAAATTCGATGAATGGAAATTGGCGAAGTTTTTCCTCCAAAACTGAGGCCATCTTATTGGCATGGCAAGCATTTGCCATCCATAAATCATCTTTTAGATATGCACTAAATTGGCTCGATAGATAGCGCATTTTAGAATATAGCTGTGCCGACTGTTTCCTATAATATTGAAGATGCGTATTTAATTCCTTGCGGAAAGAAATTACAAGCTCTCCTATCATCATACCATTTTTGGTTCCACCCAAACTCAGAATATCAATGCCACATTCACGAGATAGCTCCCTCATTCCCAAGCCCAAATATGCACAGGCATTTGCCAATCGGGCACCATCCATATGCACATACATGTCATGTTGATGCGCCAAATCGCAAATGGCTCGTAAGTCTTCAGGAGTATAAACCGTACCCATTTCTGTAGATTGCGAGAGATAAATTACCTTTGCTTGTGAATGATGGGGATCGCCAAAACCTTCCAATAGTGGTTTTATAAGTTCGCAGGTCAATTTCCCATCCTTGGTTTGTATTTCTTTTAAACAACAAGAGGTAAATTTACTGGGAGCACCACACTCATCCAAATTGATATGCCCTGTTTGTGCTGTTATGATGGAATTAAATGATTGCGTTGTAGCTTGCAAAGAAACTACATTGGCACCAGTACCATTAAAAACATAGTATATGCCAATATCTTCTCCAAAAATAGATTTTATTTGCTCGTCTGCTTTTTGAGTCCATTGATCATCGCCATAGCCTAGGCTGTGTTCTATATTGGCCGATACGATTGCATCCATGATATTTGGATGCACTCCTGAATTGTTGTCACTGGCAAAACTTCTCATTAGGCTCTTTTAAATCCTTTGTGCATAGCGGCGGCAGCCTTACGACCATCACCCATTGCCAATATCACAGTAGCCCCTCCTCTTACAATATCTCCACCAGCATATACATCCAACAAATCGGATTGCATGGTCTCTTGATTGACGATAACAGTTCCCCATTTACTTATTTGCAGTCCAGTAAATGCGCTAGGTATAAGAGGATTAGGAGAAACTCCAACACTTACCACCACAATATCTACTTCCACCAATTCGGTGGCACCTTCTATCTCTATAGGTTTTCTACGTCCCGAGGCATCGGCTTCGCCAAGTTGCATTTTTTGTAGTTTCATATGCCTTACTCTTCCTTTTTCATCACCAATATATTCTATTGGATTGTGCAAGGTAAGAAATGTAATCCCTTCTTCTTTGGCATGTTTTACCTCTTCCAAACGTGCAGGCATCTCCTCTTCAGAACGTCGGTAAACTATCATGGCCTTTTCGGCTCCCAGGCGGCGAGCTGTACGCACAGAATCCATGGCGGTGTTTCCTCCTCCAATGATGGCAATTCTCTTTCCTTTCAAAACGGGCGTATCCGATTCGGGATTGGCGGCATCCATCAGATTGACTCTAGTAAGGTATTCATTGGATGAAAGAACGCCAACCAAATTTTCTCCTGGAATATCCATAAAATTGGGAAGTCCCGCACCACTGGCAATAAAAATTCCCTTGAAACCCTCTTCTTGTAAGTCTTCATAGCTCAGCGTTTTTCCAATAATGCAATTGGTGATAAACTCTACTCCCATTTTGCGGAGTATCTCTATCTCTACATCCACCACATCATTGGGCAAACGAAATGAGGGTATCCCATATTTTAGTACCCCCCCTATTTCGTGCAGTGCTTCAAAAACACTTACCTGATAGCCAAATTTTGCCATATCGCCAGCAAAGGCTAGTCCTGCTGGCCCAGAGCCAACAACGGCAATTTTTGTTCCATTATTTTTTGACACATCGGGCACCGACAGAAGTCCGCTTTCCCTCTCATAATCAGCAGCAAACCTTTCTAAATGTCCGATGGCTACGGCTTCTTTTCCCATTTTTAGGTGAATGCACCTGCTTTCGCATTGCTTTTCTTGAGGACAAACGCGCCCACAAACTGCTGGCAATGCCGAGGTTTCCTTCAATGCCTTGGCGGCTTCAAGAAATTCTCCTCTTTCAATATTTTTGATGAATTTGGGTATGTTGATTCCTACTGGGCAGCCCTCTATGCAGGTAGGTGTAGCACAGTCAAGACAGCGACTTGCTTCTATCAGGGCTTGCTCTGCCCTGAGCCCAAGATTGACTTCTTCATAATTGTGGCTGCGATAATCGGCATCCAGTTCGTTCATATGCACACGCGGTATGCTTGAGCGATCTTTATTTTTTATGCTTTTGCGCAAATCTTCTCTCCAAGCCTTGCTGCGTTCTGCCTTTAAGTCTTCTATCGTCATTGTTATTGTTTCTTTATTATTCAAATTCCTTGTATGCACCAAGCCTCATAAGCATCTCATCAAAATCTACCTCGTGTGCGTCAAATTCGGGCCCATCTACGCAAACAAATTTTGTTTTGCCGCCTATACTCACCCTACAAGCACCACACATACCAGTGCCATCTACCATAATTGTATTGAGAGATGCTACCGTAGGAACATCATATTTTTTTGTTAAAAGGGAAACGAACTTCATCATAATGGCAGGCCCTATTGTGACACAGAGATCTACTTTTTCTCTCAAAATAACCTCCTCAACACCATTGGTAACTAGACCCTTCTTGCCTCCAGAGCCATCATCTGTCATCACCACAAGTTCGTCCGAAAAAGCCATAATTTCATCTTCCAAAATAAGCAAGTTTTTCGTACGTGCAGCCTGCACTGTAATCACCCTATTGCCAGCCTTTTTCATGGCCTCAATAATGGGCAACATTGGAGCTGTTCCTACGCCCCCACAAGCACAAACCACGGTACCAAAATTTTCTATATGTGTGGCCTTACCCAAGGGGCCTACAAGATCGGTGATGTACTCTCCCTCATTTAGAGCACAAATCTTTTTTGAAGATCCTCCAACAGATTGTATTACAAGTGTTATGGTACCTTTACTAATATCAGAGGACGCAATGGTAAGCGGAATACGCTCACCAAATTTGCCAACTTTTACCATCACAAAATGCCCAGCCTTCCTAGCCTTGGCAATAAGAGGAGCTTCAACCTCAAATTTGATTACATTTTCGGAGAGATACTCCTTTTTTACAATTTTATTCATTCTTTTGCATCAATTGTTATATTATCAGAGCAATTCAAGAACAAAGATAGTGATTATATTTAATTGATGTAATGAATGCTGCACATGTTATTAAAAATTAGGAATTTAATTCGTATATTTGTAAATATACGCTATATTTGTGAGCTTAATTGTTTCTTACAAATGCAATGTCTATTAATCTAATTTATTAATCCAATTTATTAATCCAATTTATTAATCATTAAATATTACCAATATGTATTTATGCGAACAAACATGGAGATGGTATGGCCCCAATGATGGTGTTAGTCTCCAAGATATTACACAAGCGGGAGCCACAGGCATTGTTACCGCACTACACCATATACCCAATGGGCAAGTATGGACTGTTGAGGAAATAATGAAAAGAAAGCTCGCCATTGAGACTGCAGGATTGGTTTGGTCTGTTGTGGAGAGTGTGCCCGTGCACGAACACATAAAAAGACAAGAGGGCGATTTTCTTGTTTTAATTGAAAATTATAAGCAAAGCCTGCGCAATTTAGCACAATGTGGAGTGATGACGGTGACCTACAATTTTATGCCCGTCTTGGATTGGACTCGCACAAATCTTGCCTACACCCTACCTGATGGATCTAAGGCCCTTAGGTTTGAAAAAGCTGCTTTTATAGCCTTCGATTTGTTTATCCTAAAACGTCCAAGGGCAGAAAAAGAATATACTCCTCAAGAAATAGAGAAGGCAAGGGCGCGATTTTCTTCGATGTCGGCAGAAGAAAAACATACACTTACCCGCAATATTATAGCAGGACTTCCCGGATCAGAAGAGAGTTTTACCGTAGAGCAATTCCAACAAGCCCTTGATGCTTATGCACATATTGATGCTGTTAAGCTACAAAAAAACCTGGTGTATTTCCTCCGAGAAATATGCCCTATTGCCGATCAATTGGGCATAAAATTGGTGATTCACCCCGACGACCCCCCCTACCCTATTTTGGGTCTGCCCCGGGTATTGAGTACCGAAGCAGATTACCGACAGTTGATAAGCGATGTTCCCAATATATCGAATGGTCTTTGCTTGTGCACCGGCTCTTTTGGTGTAAGAAGTGACAACGACCTTGCAGCAATGATGCAGACCTTTGGCGACAGGGTAAATTTTGTTCACCTTCGCAGCACACAAAGTGATGCAGAAGGAAATTTCTTTGAAGCCAACCACCTCGAAGGAGATGTGGATATGTATGGAGTGATGAAAGCTCTTTTGGAACTACAAGAACGCAGAAAATGCTCCATCCCTATGCGTCCCGACCATGGACATCAAATGATAGACGACCTACAAAAGAAAACCAATCCTGGCTATTCTTGTATTGGCAGATTGCGAGGGCTGGCAGAATTGCGAGGACTTGAATTGGGCATTGCTAAATCCTTATTTAACAAGGCTTAAGATCTATTGTATTCAAGCTATTCAGGCTGATAATTCTTTTTAGGAATTATCAGCCTTTTTTGGCAAACTACCACCCTGCTCTAAAATTGTATCCAATTTATTTTTTTTGCTCTTACTTATATCTTTATACACCCTTGAAAACCACCAAGGTATGATTATACCTTTTAAAAATGAAGAAATGCTAATAGCCCACCACACACCTACTACGCCCATTTGAGAGGCCAGCAAAAGAGCAAATGGTATACGTGCTGCATTGAGGGAGATGCTGATAATGGCTGGAGGAAGTGTGCGCCCTACTCCATTAAACATGCCTTGGGTTGTCAATTCGAGCATCATAAAAATTTGTGAAATACCCACTATTGCCAGATACTCACCGCCAGCTATTTTGGCTTCTTGCTGGGGTACTAATACTCCAAAAATAGTTTCTCCAAAAAAAACAAATGCAATACTAACAAACAAACCCAAAGAAGACATAAGTAATATGGTGTAGAGATATGCTCTCTTTGCCCTCTCCATTTTGTTGGCGGCATAATTTTGGGCAACAAAAGCACTCAAGGCTGTAGAAAAACCTTGAGAGGTATTCCAAGTGATGCCTTCGATTTGCCCTCCTGTTGTCTGACTTGTTACTCCAATATGCCCTCCATAAATTGAGGCAATTCTTGCCAAATACATATTCATAAATGCAAAAATTAAATTCATCATCGCTACAGGAAATCCCAGCTGTACAATACGCAGAGTGTAGGTATATATAGGTTTTATCAAATATGGAAAACGATTCAAAACACCATTGTCTTGTTTCATTTGCCACACAAACAGGCAAAAAACAAAAGCTTGCGAAATCCATGTGGCATAGGCTGCTCCTTGTATGCCCATTGAAGGAATAAATCCTATGCCAAAAATAAATAGTGGATCTAATATCATGTTGCAAACTAGCCCTAAGGCTGTAAGATAAAAAGGAATGGTGCTTCTACCTGTTGCATTATAAATACCAGAAAAAGTGAGGCTTAAAAATACGAAAGGAAGTGCTGTTGAGAGTAAACGAAGATAATTGCAGGCATTTTCTGCTATTGAAGCCTCCAACTTAAAAAACGCAATAATATGATCAGCACCAAAAAACAAAATAATTCCAAAAAGCAAACTTATAATGAAGGCTATAGTCGATGTATGCGAAGCGTAAATTCGGGCTTCGTTCATTTTTTTTGCTCCTATAGATTGGGCAATAC
Source organism: Bacteroidales bacterium (assembly GCA_003851245.1). Classification (GTDB taxonomy): domain Bacteria; phylum Bacteroidota; class Bacteroidia; order Bacteroidales; family Azobacteroidaceae; genus BHEP01. Next base: position 6,273 of record BHEP01000069.1, read on the forward strand.
TTACCTCCGCCCCTACTTTTGATAAGATAGCTCCCGAAGAGGTCAGCCATAGCAATATGCCAACAGCACCAATTGCCGCTACAGCCTCACTTCCTAGTCGACCTACCCACGCCATATCCGTCAAACTATATGCCATCTGCACAAAACTAGTAGCCATAATGGGCAATGCCAATTTTGTCAATTGCTTGAAAATCCCACCTTCGGTAAGATCCCTAATACCAATATCCATCTATTTTTCTTAAATTGTGGTGCAAAGGTATGTTTTTAAAACCGAATGTTGAAATATATATTTAAAACAACAAGCTTCATTATATACATTTGCTTATAATCAATATACTAGAACCACAAATGATTGAGCTTCTATTTTTAGATTTAATTTATTGTCCTTAATACTCAATATCTCCTCTTTGGGCACAATAGCAAAGGGATTGTCGAGGGTGTTTTCAGCATCCATTTCTGCTTTTAGGCTAATTATTTTGGCCTGCGATTTGCTTTGTTTGTAATCTATGAGCGAAAATACCAAATCTTTTTCAGAGGTAGAGGTATTGACAACTTTAATTATTATCTGCCCCTTGTTTTTATCAATAACAGAGCTTGCATAAATTCCATCTTGACCCGCTAGTGGCTTTCCCTTAAGGCTGGTTTTCAGAACATCCGTTCCCATATAATGGCTGTATAATTGCTGCACATAATAGTTTGGCGATTTCACCAATCTCATATTGTCAAACCATATGAGATTAGGATTCCATTGCCAAGCGTCTACATGAGCCAATAGGGGAGCATAGGCTGCCAAATGCACCACATCGGCATTTCTTTCCACTCCAGTCAAGAAAGCAGCCTCAGCCAAGGCCGACTCAAAATTATTCTTCTTTACAGGACTGGTGTGGCAGGCATATTCTCCAGCAAATACTTTAGGACCCTTGCGGTCGTAGTTGTCATAACGTGTAGCGGCATTTAGAAACCAATCTGTAGATCGGTAAAAATGCTCGTCTACTAAATCAACTTTTAGGGACTTCATTTGTGGCCACAGACGCTCAAATTCAGCTCCCTCAGAGTCGGGGCCAGAGCCTCCAATGATCTTTATTTCAGGATATTTTTTACGTATTTGTTTTACAAACGCCTCTAAATAAATATGATACAGAGGGCCCCACTGCTCATTGCCTATTGCTAAGTATTTCATATTAAAGGGAGCTGGATGCCCCATTTCAGCGCGTATTTTACCCCATCTTGAACTCGCAGAACCATTGGCAAATTCTATCAAATCTAAGGCATCATCAATATAAGCTTGCAGAGAATCTAAAGGAACAATCTCTTCCCTTCCTTTTTGAAACTGGCAGGAAAATCCGCAACTCAATACCGGCAGTGGTTCGGAAGAAAAGTCTTCGCAGAGCTCAAAGTATTCAAAAAAACCTAGTCCATAGGACTGAAAATAGTCAGGAAAAAATTTGTGCTTAAACTCATAGTTCCACCTGTTTTCATTGACAGGACGATTTTCTACAGGCCCTATTGTATTTTTCCATTGGTAGCGTGTAGCCAAATTATTTCCTTCAACAATGCACCCTCCAGGAAAACGAAAAAATCCTGGTTTTAGATCTGCCAAAGCCTGTGCAATATCCTCACGCATACCATTTTCTCGGCTCTTCCATGTCTTGGAAGGAAATAAGGAGATGTGTTCTAAATCTACCTCACCAAGGCTTTGCAAGGAAACATTGAGCTGGCAATGCGCATCACTAAGTTTGGCAGTTAGTAGGCCTTGGTATTTTTTCCATTCTTTGCCATAGACTTCCACCTCTATTTTTCCCACAGGATTGTTCTTGCTGTCTATCAATTCAGCAGCTATTTTCATGCTCTTATTTTCTTTGGAACGGGCATAAAATGAGAATCTATAATTTTCACCTTCTTTTACACCTATGCCTTTAAATCCTTCGTTGATAAGCCCTGTTCCTGTAAGTAGTTCATACTTATTTGTCAATTTTACATAATGGGGGTTTCTGTCGAAGGGCCCTCCTTGATTTTGCACACTCACCAAGCCATAAGTGTTCCATCCCATCAAGGGAGAGTTGGTGAAATCGAAGGAGCGATTTTTTACCAGTTCGGCATATAAACCACCGTCGGCACCAAAATTTATATCTTCAAAAAAAATACCATACATATCCGACTGAATGTTAGTGGTAGGTTTCTTTGTCTCTACTTGCACCTCATATTGGGCAAAAGATGTCGAAAAACTGAGGATAAAAACCCAAAAGATAAATAAAGTTTTTTTCATGAGCGCTTATTTTTTAAAAAAGTAAATAATAGCAAGTGTAAAATTATATTTCAAAGGCAAGCAAAAAAAGACAATGCTTGGAAACTTATAGGATTTTATATATAGCAATCATATGGCATATACTGCCCCCCAAGACAAATAGATGAAAAACTGTGTGCATATATCGTATGTTTTTGAATGAGTAAAATATAGCTCCTACAATGTAGGAGATGCCTCCTGCTATCAGGTAATAAAGGGCATCGATTTGTCCGCTTGAACTCAAAACACTGCTTAAGGGTTTGAATGCAATCAGCATACTACCTCCCATTACTACGAAACATATAGTTTCTAAATAGCTGTGCTTCTTGAGTTTATGAAAACTTACATACGATCCGGCAATGGCGGCCAGACAGGTAAAAGAAAATAGCGACCATCCCCAAGCCCCCTCTTGGCGAAGCGTAATCAATGTGAAAGGCACATAAGTTCCTGCAATATGCAAGTAGATGGCACTGTGGTCAAATTTTCTGAGCATTGCCTTTCTTGTGTCGTCGGTACAAGCATGGTAGCAGGTAGAGGTGATGTAGGAGCTCAACATTCCAAAAAGATAGGCAATAAGGCTAATTATAGCCCAATAGCTACCACCATCTATTGCCTTGCTTAGCAGTATATATCCTGCTATTGCACCGATTAAAATACCCAGGGCATGTGTTATTGTATTTGCAAGTTCTTCGGTTTTTGTGTAGTTGATGTGTTTCATTTTCTCTTATATATTAAAATCTTTTACCTATAGAAAGTCTTAATTTGCCAACTTCATAATCCAGTCGCATCACATCAATCTTGTTGTACGATATGTCGCTTACCACGCTGAGCCCCGCAAACCACTCGGAGGTGTTGTAGCCCATTCCTATTTTATAATTCAGGCCCCCCACAAAAGGTCGGTCATCTCTTTGCTCTTCTTGCTTGTCCAAAGTGTATATATAGGTTCCTTGCTGGTAGTGTAGCCTTATTATGGTGCTTATGTGGAAATAAAAATCCCTCTTAATTGTGCTGGTATAGCCATAGCCAATACCAATAAAAGGACTGCGACAATCACTAGATTTGACACTCATTGTAGAGGGCGTTTCGTGGGTGTTAATCTGATATTTTAGGGTGCTGTCGGCTTCAATTTTGGTTTGCCTATACCCTATATTGAACAAAACAGAGCCTGTACTTTTTATTTGTTTGTTGCTTAAATTGAATACGGAGCTATGGCTCATTTTTTTGTTGTTTAGAACATAGGTTAAATCACCTCCCCAAATCATAAGCCCAATATCTGAGCCTAGCACCTTTGGTGCTGTGTTGAATGCATTGGGATCACGGAGATAAAATCCTTTTAAATTGACGTAACTTAGGTTGTATATAAATGTTCCTTGCAGAATACAGCCATTCATTTGGAAGTCCATTCCGGTAGTCTCGCCATGGGTATCTGCAGAATTGGTGGCTATGGGAAAGGTGAGTTCGATACTTGTTCCGTTCATAAAGTTTAGATCAAACAGGTTAAGTATATTGAAGCGTTTCATACCACTCAAGACAATTCCTCCACCAAACTGAAGCTTTGTGTTGGGCTCAAATAGGACGCCTGCTCCCTTGTAAAGGTCTAATCCTATTTTATTGAGACTTATTCCCGAGGTGGCATAAATGGCATATTTATTATGAGAACGTACATAATTAGTGTCGGCCTCTACATAATCTGCTATCCAATATCTCACATCATTGTATGTTTTTTTTAATTGTGCCATCGAACAATTAATATTTATACTTACAAAGCAAAATACAAGGCAAATTTTCGTCTTCATTTTAAAATAATACTCATAGTTATTGTCAATTTTTATCTGTTTCTCTCAATTTTTACCTATTCCCTAGATCCCAGTACATATTTTGAAAAAAAGCCTTGGCCTTATTTTCTAGCAGTATATTTCCCCTTTGTTCAACAACCTTGTTGGCATTATTGTCGAAAGTGAGGCTTCCTGTGGAGTCGGCCATTGTAAAGCCATTATTGTATGAAAAAAACGCAAATTTGTGGGATGTGGAATTGAACATATCTTTGCTGAAAGTAAAATGGCTGTAATCTATACCCATCTGTGAGAGTAGGCTGGCAGCAATGTCATTTTGTGAGCCAAATTGCTCTTGCAGCCAAATTTCTTGCGAGGCATCTTGCGACTTATTTAGTGCTCCCCCCATCCAAATCATGGGAATATGAAACCTTTGATCGTTGCTCATCACCTTGGGATAGGATTGTATGCTGTGGTCGGAAACCATTACTACCAGTGTGTTGTCCCAAAAAGGTGTTTTTTTTAGTTCGCCAATAAAAATACCAATACAGGAATCGGTATAGTGTATAGAGTTTAAGTATGGCTCTTCAAATTGTTTGTTGGGAACATCAAAGGGCTCGTGACTGCTCAGGGTAAGGATAATGTCTACAAAGGGCTTGTCGGTTTCTTTTTGTCGAAAATCCTCAATATATTTATTTATCAGCAAATGATCGGGTACTCCCCATTTGGTCATTTTATCTTTTATTGGGAAATTGGTGTCGGATATAATATTTTTTATGCCGCAACAACCCACAAAATAGGAGCGCATATTGGCAAAATCTACATCGCCTCCATAATATAGGGAGGATGTATATCCTCTTTCTATTAAAGTTTTGGGAATAGAAGGGAGGCTTTCTGTTTTGCGTGGATACTTGATGATGGCGGCAGTTGGTTGTGCTGGATACCCACTCAAAATGGATACAAGCCCCCTATCTGTTCGGTAACTGTTGGCATAAAAATTGGAAAATAGCATTCCTTCTTTGGCAAATTCGTTTAAATTGGGGGCGATTTGTGTATCTCCTCCAAGGGCTGCCAAAATATTGGCAGAAAAGCTCTCTAATATAACAAATATGATGTTGGCTTGTCGGTTTTTCAATAATTGTAGATTGCTCTCTGATTGTGTATGCTTGTGTAGGTCTGCAAAAATAGATTGCGCTTCTTTGAGATCGAAGAACTGGTATTGAGACTCGAAATTTTCGGGTTTAAATAAGGAGTACATAAAATTAAAATATGGATTGATGGCCGCATGATTGAAAAAGACGACATCGCTGTAATAGGCCTTCCCCACATTCATGCTAGAAACACTTAGGCCTCCTCGTATGGGTAGGATAAGGCTGCAGGTGAGTATCGTCATTCCCAAAAATGCTTTCCATTGTGATTGGGGTTTGTATAGTTTTAGTATTAATTTATTTATACTGTATGCGAAGCTTATATATATTAATATAGCATAAACTGCGATAGATAAGAGCCCAATTAGTATTTGTAGGCTACTGATACTGGCAAATGCCTCTTGAGGCTTTTTGAGGTATAAAAATATACTTGCATCCAGATGAAATCCCCAATAAGTATAAATCCCAATGTCTGCGATAGCAATTGTTGATAGTAAAAATGCTAGCAGTGCGATATATATTTTGAGTGATAAGGAAATTATATTTTTGCTTACCCATATTGAGGCTGTAAGTATTAGGGCAGGAATTATGCATAAAAAACCTGCAACTGATAGATCCAAAGGCAATCCATGGAATAAAATATCTAAATAATCTGTAAAATTCAAATATTCAGGTATGCCCAAATGAAAAAGGATAAACATCGTTTTCCCTATAGAAGAAAACACGACAAAGAAAATAAAGATGAGGACTAAAATGTATGCTCTTTTAAACACGATACAATAAAATTATTAATACCTTAATATATACGGGACTTCTATAATACTTCGACACATAACTATTTGAGTATGCGCATTTTTTCAGAAATACAAAATTCATTTCCGAAAATAGTTGTAGCATACAGGCTTGCTGCAAAAGGATTTTAATCTATTTTTTAAAATGTTGATCTACTTCCTTTATCCTCATGTCATAAGAATGGTATTCAAAAATATCCCCACAAGA
>BHEP01000070.1 GCA_003851245.1 Bacteroidales bacterium
ACTTGAAACTAAGAGAATAAAAAAAACTAGGTGTTTGGCTACATTGCCTGAGACTTCCTCAATTATCTCTATCGCCTCCTACGTCAATCCATCATAGCTCATAAAAATATTTTATCTATAGATATTGCCTGTTTCTAAAATATTCTTTGACACGAGAGCTAGCGCCCTTGATGAACTCTATGCGATAGAACTTCTCGAAATATAATTTTAAAAACAATAATTATGCTTGTTAATTATAAAAACTATTGTATCTTTGGAGAATAATTATAAGGAAACACGAAACTAAGAGAAAAACTATTAAGGACTTAGAGGGCCGCCAGAATACCAAAAACAATTTAAGAAATCACTTATGAAAAGAAAAACTCTATTTATTGCTCTTCTATTAGGGCTATTTTGCTGGGACTTGCCAGCCCAAAGCAAGCGCTCCTCATTAAACTTAGAACATGGCACACACCGACTGGGCAAACGCACAGATGCAGAAATGCAAAGATGGAGAGAGCACGGACTCGGTCAATTTATTCACTGGGGCATATATGCCATTCCTGGAGGACACTGGAACGGAAAATATTATGGAGGAGCTGCCGAATGGATTCGCTCGTGGAAAGAAATGCCAAAAGAGGAGTACGATAATCTATATAAGCAATTCAACCCCACAGATTTTGATGCCCAACATTGGGCAAAAATGGCAAAAAATATGGGAGCTAAATATATGATTATCACTACCAAGCACCACGATGGATTTTGTATTTGGCCTAGCAAGTATACCAATTATACAATTAAGAATACACCCTACAAAAAAGATATACTCAAAGAGATTGTCGATGCCTACCAGCAGCAAGGAATAGACGTACACCTATATTTTTCCATCATCGACTGGAATCATGCAGGCTACAGATCGAGTATCAAAACAAAAGAAGACAGTATTGCATACCAAGGCTTCAAGGCTTTTACCCGCAATCAGCTATTAGAATTGCTTACCAATTATCCTACTGCCAAAGGACTTTGGTTTGATGGAACATGGGACAAGGCCTGGGTAGACGAATGCAAATTTGTCGATGATTTAGAAACTGAAATGAGGCTCTTGCATCCAGGATTGATCATAGGCAGTAGATTTAGGGCCGACGAATTTGGCAAAAGGCATTTCGACTCAAATGGCGATTTGATGGGCGATTACGAGCAGGGATGGGAACGTAATATGCCCAATTCTATAGACGATATCAATGGAAATGACTGGGATTGTGTGATGACGGTGCCCGAAAATCAATGGGGTTACCATTCCGATTGGAAAGGTTATGTAAAAACCTCCTCCGACTTGATAGAAATGACCGTAAAAGCGGTTTCTATGAATGGAAATTTTGTGCTTAACTTTGGCCCCGACGGAAAGGGCGCGATAAGACCCGAAGAAACAAAGTTGGCAGAAGAAATAGGCCAATGGATGGATGTTAATAGAGATGCTATATATGGATGCGAATACGTAAACCTCAAAAAAGAGGGCTGGGGCTATTTTACAAAAAAAGGCAATAAAATATACCTATGCGTATTTAACAGGCCAATGGACAATATGATAAAATTTGAAGTCCCCAAAAATGGATTTAAGACTACAAAGGCATATTTTCTTGCAGATAAAAAAGCTCTCAATATAGCTGATGGAGGAAAGGACAAGCAAAACAACAAACTCTATCAGATTGCAGTGCCACCAACTTATTCTTCAGACAAGGCCTTTGTAATTGTTTTGGAAATCGAAGAAAACCCAGAAGACAATAGTACGTATCAACAGGCTCGTACATAAGCACAAATCTTAATTTTGAATTGAAAAAGCAAATTAACGCTTAACATTTAAACTAAACAACATGAGAAACTTAATGTTATTAATTTTTACCTTGGTAATGATTACGCCAAGCTCGTATGCCCTAGAGTCGGCAGAAGCACAGCAGCCACCCTCCAAAATAAGCATCACAGGAGTGGTCAAGGATGCCCATGGAGATGCCTTGATTGGCGTAAATGTAATTCAGAGAGGCAGTAAAATCGGTACAGTTACCAATGCGGAGGGTAGGTATTCTTTGTCTGTAGAGAAAGATGTGACACTCACATTCTCTTATTTGGGCTATATCTCGCAAAGCCTCAAGGTGGGTAGTTCGCCAAGTCTCGACATAACACTCTTAGAAGATGCTCAAACACTTGATGAGGTGGTGGTAGTAGGTTTTGGAAATCAAAAAAAGGTAAACCTCACTGGAGCCGTCAGTTCTGTTGCCGCCGATGTGTTTGAAAACAAGCCAGTGCTCAATGTGGGGCAAGCCCTACAGGGAGTTTTACCCAACCTCAATGTAAATGTGAAAACTGGCTCGCCCAACGAAGTGCCATCTTTCAATATCAGAGGGGGAACATCCATGTCGTACGATGGTGGATGGAACATAGACAACGGCAGCCCACTAATATTGGTCGACGGCATAGAGGCGGGGGCCACGCATTTCAATATGATGAATCCCAACGATATTGAGAGTATCTCCGTACTCAAAGACGCTTCGGCTTCGGCAATTTATGGGGCTAGAGCATCGTTTGGTGTAATGCTAATAACAACCAAATCGGGTAAAAACAACCAAAAAGCCCAAGTCAATTACAACTATGATGTACAATGGAGTGGGCCTACGCACCTTCCAGATATATTGGATTCTTATACCCAACAATATGCACAGCACCAATCCGCATTGATGACCGACGGAACAATATCGCCGTGGGATAATACGGTATTAGCAGCTAAAAAAAAATATATGGAAAATCCTAGTTCTGAAAAAGCATGGATATATGATGAGGGAAGCACCGAAAAATTTACCTGGATAGCCAATATCAACCCCTACGATTTGATGGTAAAAGACTGGTCGCCCACACAAAAACATGCTGTAAACGTATCGGGAGGTAGCGAAAAAATTCGCTATTACGTGTCCTTGGGCTATCAAGACCAAGACGGAATGTACAAAATAAACACCGACAACATGAAGCGATACAATGGTTTGATGAGTCTGGATGCCGATTTGTCGTCCTGGTTTAGCCTAGGAGCCAAAATGTCGCATAGCGCATCCAATTTCAATCAGTCTTATATGAATGCGCAAAAAGGCTCTATTTGGTCTGCCATGAAAAATGAACCCTGGAGGAATATCAATCAGCCCATAAAAAGCTCCCCTACCGACCCAATACCAAATGCTTGGACCGACAACATAGTGGGATGGGCAGAATATGGAGCTACTGAAAATTCTAGGCGTAGCAGTACTGTTTTCAACCTCTTGCCAACAATAAAGGTCAGTTCCGATCTAAAAATTAAAGGAGAATTTTCATACAAACCCTCCAGCTATTCTTACAAGAGAGTAATTCCAGAAAGAGAATACCTAAATGGGAATTGGACAAGCTTAGTAAAAACCCATACCGACCCCTCCTCTATTTACAAAAACGAAGAGAAATATAACTTATACACCATAAATGCCTATGCCGACTACAGTAAGACAATTGCAAAAAAACATAATATTGGAATGGTAGCTGGTTTTAATCAAGAATGGTATACCTACAACACTATAAACGCAACAAGGCAAGGCATCTTGATCAACGATATTCCTGTGCTGGGGCTAACTACTGGCAACCAGTATGCAGGAGACAGCGAGGGTCACTGGGCTGTAAGAGGTGGTTTTGGACGCTTGAACTACAACTTCAACGAGAGATACTTGCTCGAGTTTAGTGGTAGGTACGATGGCACATCAAAATTCCCTAAAGATGACAGGTTCAAGTTTTTTCCTTCCTTCTCTTTGGGATGGAGGGCTAGCGAGGAGGCTTTTATGGCGCCGACAAGATCCTGGCTGGACAACCTCAAGTTTAGGGGTTCTTGGGGTTCTATAGGCAACCAAAATGTTAGCAACTACGCCTACCATGCCATGTTTGGCAGCGCCAATCTGGTGAGCTACATGATGGGAAATTACAGGCCCATAGGAATTACAGCCCCTGGCTTGGTGAGTCCTAACCTCACCTGGGAAACGGCAAAAACCCTCAATGGAGGAGTAGACATAACAACACTACAAAACCGATTAGACCTTTCTTTCGATATATATCAAAGAAAAACAGTCGATATACTTATGGAAGGCGATAAATACCCTGCTGTGCTTGGTGTAGGTTCGCCAAGAGTAAACTCGGGAGAGCTGCAAACAAACGGATGGGAACTGTCGCTAAAATGGAGGGACAAGCTATCCAGTGGACTGCGCTACGATATAGCCTTCGTATTGTCGGACTATCAAACAAAAGTTAATTCATTTGCTGGAAATCCCCGAAAACTACTCTCATCCTTATATGATGGAATGAAAATGGGACAAATATGGGGCTACGAAACTGTAGGCATCTTGCAAGAATCGGATTTTACCAAAGATGCCAATGGCAAATATGTCTTGATAGGGCCCAGTCAAACAAAACTAGCAAATGTATGGTATCCTGGCGATATAAGATATAGGGATATAGGAGGTGAAAAAGATGAGAATGGCAATTCTATAGGTCCCGATGGAGAAATTTCGGTAGGCGACGGAACGGTAGCCAATCCTGGCGATCGCAAGATAATTGGCAACAGCACTCCGCGCTTGAGATATGGACTAACAGGCAATGTGGCATACAAGGGCTTCGATTTCAACATCTTCTTCCAAGGAGTAGCCAAAAGAGATGTATGGATCTCAGACGATTCCTTTTGGGGAGGGTCAAATGCTGGAAACTGGTATATGTACAACAACTCATGGACTCCCGAAAACACGGGTGCCAAATATCCAATGTATGCCAGTAGAGGTCAAAACAGACAGGCGCAAACAGGCTATTTATTCAATGCTGCTTATTTAAGACTCAAAATACTTGCCCTAGGATATACTCTACCTAGCAATATGCTTGCCAAAACAGGATTAAGCAAGGTGCGCTTTAATGTGTCGGGATACAACCTGCTGGATATAACAGATGTGCCCGATGTTTTTGATCCCGATCTGCTGTCGGCAAGTTACCCCGTAATGAAATCAGTATCCTTTGGCGTACAAATAGGATTTTAAGACCTACAAATAAATTACTATAAAAACAATTAGTTATGAAAATTAAATATATTATACCCTCATTATTGTTGATGTTTTCTACATCTGCATTCTTCTCTTGCAATGATGATTTTATGGAAAAAAATCCACTAGACAAGGTGGTGGATGAAAATTTTTGGAGAAGCGAAAGCGATATGAAACTTTATCTAAATGTATTATACCCCAAATATATTATAGGCCATCAATCGGGATGGGCAAATTCAAGAAGTTATCCCAGCAATCTTACAGGAAGCCCCCTGATGTATGGCGACGTATATTCAGACAATGCTGTAAAATCTGGCAGTGAAGATGTTAGAATGTCCGGAAAGCTCGTAGTTCCCACAAGCGGAGGCTCCACGGGATGGTCGTGGGGAGATCTGCGCAATGTAAACTATTTTTTGGCACGCTATAATAGGGCTGAAATTAGCCAAGACCTTAAAAACAAGTGGGCAGCTGAGGCCTACTTCTTTAAAGCCTGTGACTATTTTAATAAGGTCGTTAACTTTGGCGATGTGCCATGGCTTGTGAGAGATCTTAATGTAGATTCTCCCGAACTGTATGCGTCAACAACGCCACGCCACGAAGTAATGGACTCCATTCTGTGGTGTATAAACCAAGCGGTACAATATTTGCCAGAGAAAGGCAAGGAAGAAGTTGGTAGATTAAACAAAGACCAGGCAAATTTCTTGAAATCTAGGATATGCTTGTTTGAAGGAACTTTTAGGAAATACCATACAGAATTGGGCTTGCAGTCCTCTGCCAACAAATTTCTTGCCGAAAGCTTAGCTGCCTCCAATGCCTTGATTTCTGGCAAGAAATACTCCTTATTCAAGATAAATAACAAAAACATTGCTGGCAATGACAGTTCTTATTGGTCTATGTTTGCCTCCGAAGACGCATCCAAAAACCCCGAGGGAGTTTTGGTGAGGCTATACAAATCGGCTGAAGTAGGCCATGCCGCCCAGCGCTACTACAATGCAAATACCGTGCAGCCCACACAGGGAGCTACTCGCGGACTGGTCGACGAGTACCTATGTATAGATGGCAATCCCATATACACAGGAGGATATGAGGGCAATTATGTGGCAAACCCTCTTTTCTTGGGCTATGGCAAATGGACAGAGCTAGAAAACCGCGACCCACGTCTTACCCAAACAATTTGTAGACCCGGAGAATACCAAACAATTTATGTAGGAGCATTTATGGACAAGGAGAAGAATGGAATAAGATACCCCACCATCACCTACAATGGCGGCGGATCTACAGTGACAGGATATAGGATTATCAAGCATTGGATGGGCAGTATGGTGGAGCAAGACCGAGTGACAAACGGCATACAATCGGCCATAGAATTTCGCTATGCCGAAACCTTGCTAAATTATGCAGAGGCAAAATACGAGCTCGAAGGAACACTCACCCAGGAAGATATTGATATGACTATCAACGCCCTGAGAGAACGAGTGGGCTTTGATTTTGTAAAATATCCGCAGGCTAAATTAAGCCTAGGCAAAGAGCCTGCCGACCCTCGATTGGACAAGATATACCAAGACAAGCTAGACTATGCCGTATCGCCTATGCTAAGAGAAATTCGCAGGGAAAGAAGGGTGGAGCTGGCTATTGAAAATAGGAGATACCAAGATTTGATGCGATGGAAAGCAGGAAACCTGTTTACCGTGCCGCTAAGGGGCATTAAGTTTACTGCAGAATTGCAAAAGTTATACGATGGCACAAACACAACAATACCCGAAATAGCTCCCAAAACGACACTTGGCATAAACGTATATGCCGACAGCGAGGGCTTTTTGATGGCATACCCCCGAAGTGCCAATGTCACCAACGGAATACTTCCATGGGAAAACTACAGGTATTATTGGCCAATACCCAAAGAAGAGTTTATAATGAATACCAATCTTAAGCAACGTGAAGGATGGGAGAATAAATAATAGAGATTCAAATAATTTAAATTTAGAAACTTATGAAAACTTTTAATTTTTTATGTTTGACATTTATCTTTTGGAGCATTGCTATCGTTAATTCTCAAGTCCCCAAGACCGACAATGCCGACTATTCATCAAAAACAGGAAGCATAACAGACAGTAGGGATGGAAAGGTGTATGCCTATAAAAAATATGGCAGCACAGAATGGTTTATGCAAAATGTGGCTTACGAGGGCACATTAACAAACCCTGCACATGTAGGCTTATTTTTACCCAAGGACCCCCAAGGAGAGGTGTACGGAATGTTGTATCCTTCTACAAACACCCTCTCAACTGCCATTATGACTCAGTTTTGCCCAGAAGGATGGAAGGCTCCTAGTAAAGGCGAATACATGAACCTATATGATGATATTATAAATGAATATGACTTGGCCGACGTTGTCAAAACCTCCGACACATACGCCAATCTTGGTAAATATCTTAGAGCTGGAGGAGTAGATGGAACTGAGCAAGATGGACTTTGGGAATCTGGAACAATCATTGATGCCAAGTCGGCGCAAATAGGATTCAACGCCCTGCCCTCTGGCGTATTCAACAAAACTGCGCAGGACTTTGACAAGGGAGACTCTATGTCCACTAAGGCCAGCTTCGCATATGGAGGATTTTATCAGTATTTTATGAGGGGTGCTGACAATGAGGAGGTGAAATCTACAAACCGCAATTCCCGACACCATGCCGCTATAAGGTGTATAAGATATGCTCCTGTTTTCCCTGATATTGAGATAGCAACGCCTTATCCAACAAGCATAGAAATAATGCAAATAAATAGTGCGGACAAAGAGAAAACGCGACTAAGACAAAGCATGAAAAAATATGATCATGTAATAACTGGATTTTATATAGCCCCCGAAAAAGAATTGAAGATAAAGGTAGAAACATTGACAGCCTCCACAGATGCCGCAAGTCCTAGAATAATTATAGGAACTAGGGGGCAAATAAATAATAGTGTCAAAGATTTGGCCTTGAAAGAAGGCTTGAATACTATTACAGCCAATATGCATGAAGGGGGACTTATTTATTTTAGGTATGTTACTGATGTGGACGCAGAACCGCAGGGTAAAATCAGGATAAGTTTTGTGGATGACAGCCAGCAGACAAGGGCCCCCAAGTATGTGTATGGAACTACCAGCGATGAGGAATTTGCGAGTATGATGGGCAAGTATGTTACTCCCGAAGCCATATTTTACTCCGATTATCTCCTTGCCGTAGCTACCAGAGATCGTGCGCTGACCTATTCTATGAAAGAAGACAAGAACAAGTGGATCAATGGATTGCATTTTATATTGGAAAAAGAAGACGAAATAAGTGGCTTAGACAACAGCGATGCCAATGCAATGCACCACAGGATGAAATCTGGAGAAATAAGATACCTAATGATAGAAAATGCTAGCACAAGTCCGCATGCCACAGATTGGTATACTGCATATCCAGAAAATTCTGTAAATAGATATCTTACCTATAGTGGCACATATGGGCAGCCCTGGATGCTGGGCCATGAAGTAGGACATCAACACCAACAATCGGCATACCAAATAAACAAATCTACCGAATCTACAGTAAATATTTACACCTGGATGGCATTCAAAGAAATTGACAAGGCAGAAGGAAGACCCGAACCCAACAGAACGCCTGAAGCTAAGTGGGATACGGTGCAAAAGTATTACCTCAGCCTCCCCATAGAAGAACGAATATACGATATGGCTGATGCTGACCTTCAAGAACTTAACAAAGGTATCAATAGGGATGAGGTGCGTTTCATGCCATGGGAGCAATTTTTCTTTGTCTTTGGCGATCAGTTCTACAAAACACTGCATCGTATTACTCGTGAAGAACACAAGGCCGGTGGAAATGAGCAAGAAAGGAGGTTTTATCTGATATGGACAGCCTCTAGGATTGCAGGCTACGACCTAAGAAATCATTTCGACAACTGGGGAATTAGGGTGACCGAAGACTACACCCTATTGCAAATGAATAAAAAATTTGAAGAAGCCAATCTTCCACTTCCTCCTCACAATGACGAGATACCCCTATATCTGATAACTCCCTACAACAAGCCTTCATGGATACCATTGGCTCTTCAGGGAATTACTACATCCTCGCCCGAAGAGCAAAGTCCCGACAGCCAGCCAGAGGATCAAATGGCTAGCAGAAACAAGTATTGTGATTATTCTAAGACCAGCAATATTGTGGATGCCAGAGATGGCAAAACCTATAGATACAAGAACTATGGGGAATACGACTGGTTTGTAGAAAACCTCAATTGGGATGGATATGATGGCATAGATGAGTCTAGCAGAAAAACACTGGGATATAATAGCAGCGAAGATATTAACGGACTAGTATATGGACGCTTATATCCTGTTTGGCCTACTAATGCGGCAAATAATGCTGTAACTAAGGCTTATGAAAACTGGTGTCCCTCAGGATGGACTGTGCCTACAAAAGCAGAATGGGATGAGCTCTTTATATTTACAAAAGACACTTATAGCCTTACTTCCAGCACAATGACCTCCTGCCTTTGGTGTGGTGGGGATAGAGACGAGGTAGCAGATGGATTGTGGGCAAAAGGAGCTGCCGGTCACGGCAATGACCCTGATATAGCCAAAGAAATGGGGTTTAATGCACTGCCAGCAGGAGTATACAATAAAAATTTATTGACTTATGAAAATGCTGACGCTATAGGACTAAAAGCTAATTTTGTAGTGCCCTCGTCGACCTATTATAGTGAAGTGATGCTCGCATCTAGCGACATTATAACCTATCCCAATAGGAACTCTCATCACAATGGCTCAATAAGATGCATAAGGCCCAAGGTAGGAACTTCTATTAAGGAAGTAGTAGCTCCCCAGAGCAATGTCTATTTTGATCAAGCAAGCCAAACTATAAACATCAACAGCAGCAATGTAATACAAGAGGTTTCTATATTCGACATCTCAGGAAAAAACACCTATAAAAACAATGTTGATAGCAAAAACAATGTCCTCATAATAAACACTAATGGATGGAATAGGGGTGTTTATATTGTCAAGACACAGGGTTTAGGCAGTGTAGATGTGGTAAAAGTATTGGTGAGGTAAAATAATATTCATATATTTAAAAGCAAAAAGCTCCTCGAAGATTATTTTCGAGGAGCTTTATTAATGCCTTTTATTAATTCAATGTACTCGGAGCGGGACTTGAACCCGCACAACCATTACAGTTACAAGATTTTAAGTCTTGCGTGTCTACCATTTCACCATCCGAGCATACCGTGAGCGAAAGACGGGATTCGAACCCGCGACCCCGACCTTGGCAAGGTCGTGCTCTACCAACTGAGCTACTTTCGCAATTGAGAGTGCAAAGATAGTATTGATTTTTATTCCCACAAACTTTTAGAGCAATATTTATTTAAAACTGCTGCATATCGCAGAGTTTTTTATAATAGCCATCTTTTTCTACCAATTCGTCATGCTTTCCCTGCTCCACAATTTCGCCCTCGCGCATCACACAAATCATGTCGGCATTCTTGATCGTCGACAAGCGGTGTGCAATTACAATGGTCGTTCTATTTTCCATAAGACGCTCTAAGGCATCTTGTACCAGGCGTTCAGATTCGGTGTCAAGGGCAGATGTAGCCTCGTCAAGAATAAGAATAGGCGGGTTTTTCAATACCGCTCGCGCAATACTTATGCGCTGGCGCTGTCCTCCCGAAAGCTTGCCCCCCCTATCGCCAATGTTGTTGTCGTATCCTTTTTCTGTAGCAATAATAAACTCATGAGCGTTGGCTATTTTGGCAGCCTCCACCACCTTCTCCATACTCGCTTGCTCTACTCCGAAGGCTATATTATTGAAAAAAGTGTCGTTAAACAAAATCGCTTCTTGATTTACTATCCCCATTAATTCGCGCAGGTCATGCACTTTGGCATCTTTGATATTGATGCCATCAATAAGAATTTCTCCTTGATTGATGTCGTAGAAGCGAGGTAAGAGATCTACAAGCGTAGATTTACCAGAGCCCGACTGCCCTACCAGAGCAATTGTTTTGCCCTTTTCTACGGTGAGGTCCACATCCTTAATTATCCACTGCTCTTTGTATCTAAATCTTACTTTTTTGTATTCTATTTTACTTTTAAATTCAATTTTTTGAGGGTTTACAGGGTCGCATATGCTGGATTCCGCCTTGAGTATCTTATCTACCCTTTCCATAGAAGCCAAGCCCTTTTGTATAGAATAGGCGGCTTTTGATAGATCTTTAGCAGGATTGATAATACTATAAAAAATAATTAAATAATACATAAAGCTGGGAGCATCGATGGGGCTGCTGTCGCTTAATATAAGAGATCCTCCATACCACAAAACCATGGCGACGGTGATGGTTCCTAAAAATTCGCTCATAGGATGTGCCAGCTGCTGACGACGGTAAATGCGGTTGGTGGTTTTTCTGAACTCATCGCTTGCCTTATGAAAACGCAGGGATATTTTGCCCTCGGCATTAAACGCCTTGATTATGCGTAAGCCCCCTAGCGTCTCTTCAATTTGAGACATCATTTCTCCCCATTGACTTTGCCCTAGTGCCGACGATTTTTTTAGGGTTTTACCCACCTGCCCCATCACATAACCAGATACTGGTAGCAAAACGAGGACGAAGAGGGTGAGCTCCCAACTCAGAATAATCATTCCTATAAGATATATGACAATAAGAATGGGATTTTTGAATAGCATATCCAAGGAACTCATTATAGAGTTTTCTACCTCATTGACATCGCCTGTGACGCGAGCCATAATATCTCCCTTCCTTTCTTCGGAAAAAAAGGCAAGAGGCAAAGAAATAATTTTATCGTTAATAACATTGCGTATATCCATGACCACTCCCGAGCGTATGGGTATCATGTAAAAAAATGCCATATACATGGATCCTGTCTTAAAAAAAGTCATAACTATCAAGGCCAATCCTAAAAAAATAAGTGCATAAGTACCTCCCGAAGTTTCTATTAGATTAGAAATATACCAATAGAAATTATTTACCATGCCCTTGGTAGCAATGCTCCATGAGGTTGTAGAGAAAAAATCCAAAGAATAATCTTGGTACGCATAGATTTCCTTATTTATCTTGAAAAGAATTTCCATAATGGGAACAACCAGCGCAAAAGATAGGAGGTTCAATATTGCTGAAAGAATGTTTGCAAAAATATTGAGAACAAGATACTTTCTGTATGGAGGAACAAAACGCCTAAGGATTTTTAAAAAATCTTTCATTTAATTAATTGTAGAATTATTTTGCTGGAAATTTAACCTTATTTTACCAAGAATTTTTTTCCTAGAGTGAAAAACGGGCGCAAGTTAGCAAATATCTTCTGAGTATTCAAATATTAACAATTGATAATTGAAAAC
>BHEP01000071.1 GCA_003851245.1 Bacteroidales bacterium
TTTTGTATCCTAGATACGATACCTCTATTGTCTTTGCCCCACTGGGCATGTCTAATAAAAACATACCGTCCAAATCGCTGACGGTACCCGTCTTGGTTCCTACAACTAATACGCTGGCTCCGATGAGGGCTTCCCCCTCAGCGTCCAAAATGCTGCCTTTTAGTTGCGTACTCTGTGCACTCACTTGCAGGGCAAATAAGGACAGCATAAATAAGAATACTTTTTGTTTCATAAATTCTACTAGGTTAATTAATAAATATTGATTGAGGATGACTGTGTTTATTTTATTTCCATAATGTACGCTCCTTTAAAATCTATTTCTTTATCAAAGGGTTTTAAATAAGTATCCAACAAGGCAGCAAGTTTGCGTTTGCTGATAGGCTCGTTCGAGGGCTCGTCTACCAGAAGTTCCTTGCCACCAGCCTGTATGATATAGGCAAAGGCTTTTTTCTCGCTCAATTTATTGGTGCTGGCGGATATGCTTATTTCTGGAGCAAACGACCTTAGGCCCTCTGTAAATTCCTTTTCAGTGATGGTAGTATCGGGATAAAACCAGGTGCGGTTTGCCCAGTTGTGGGGTTCGCCTATGGTTCTAAGTATTCCTGTGGACGCTATTTTTTGAATGACAGCAAAATCTTCATCTGTGGGAGGCACGTCAAATAGGGGCATAAGATAGGTGTTACTTTCAAGCAAGACTCTTTGAACCCCTCTTACGGAGACCTCTCTAATCTCCTTATTTTCCTTCACTGCCAATGCCGCCAATGTTCCAGCAGCCTGTCCTGTAAGTAGCACCACGGGCTGCAAGCGGGTGGAGCCATTGATGAGGTTGCTAACAGATATTGACTTGTCGGAAACTATCAGTCCGTCTACCGTTTCGGGAATCAGCGACCCCAGGGGAATGTTGAAAGAGGGAACGGGAGGGAAGCCAATATCGGGGGCATTGGGGTTTTGTTCGTGATGGTGATCTACGGGGTAGTCGCCAACGGAGATCCCTGTTTTGTATAAAGACTCAGCCTGAGAGTATGGATCCACCACGTGGTTGTAGGTGAGATATGCCATACCCTTTAGTCGGCGACCCTCACGGTGGTAGGGGGCATATGCCAATTTGTCGGAAGTGTCAAACTCGTCGTCTGCTAGTCCTAGGTGCTTGAATCCCAGTTCGTGTTGTATGTAATATACAAATTCTAGGGTATATTCTTTTGCCTTTTCGAGCTCGATGTTTCGCTCTTCTCGAGACATTTCAACAACATTTAGGTATACGTCATTTCCTTTTTTTGGCCAGTTTATCATATACTTGTTGTTGGGCATTTTGCCATAGGTAAGCATTCTTTCGCAGTCTATAGCATGCTTATCGACGGTTTCCTTGCAGCATCCTTCAAAATTTTTGGGGTCGTAATTGGTAGGTTTGCTTATTGTCATATCGGCATCTTTGCCATAATCTTTCAAGATAGCCACCCAGGTGAGGTCTTGCACAATGTCGTTGGCCTGTTCTGGCGCATTGGGCTCTCCAGTTTCTGATCGTGCATCCATCCCTAAGCGATAGTCAGCACCCGCCATTTTGAGGCTTTCGCCAATATCGGTAGCGTCTATTGTTACCTTCGCCAGCACTTTTATTTGCTCCTTATTGTCGTTTTGGAAAATGGCTCCCTTGATAAGTTTGCCTTCTTTAATTATATCTACAAGGTAATAATTATAGAGTACAGTTAGCGATTTTTCTTTGCTTGCCATTGCTTTAAAAATGCTGTCGCCCACGTGGGGTTCAAATTGGGTATGGCTCACCCATCCTGTGCTAAGAGCTTGAGCACTACCGTAGTGAGTGCGTAAAAGAGTGCGAAATTCGTTCCAAATACCTGAGGGTAAGTCATGATTGCCATCGCAGGCACCTACCCCTTGAGCAGAGAACATTCCTCCCAGCCATGGCGAGGACTCTACTATGAGGGTGCTTGCTCCAAGACGGGCGGCGGCAATTCCTGCAGAAGTGCCACTGGTAGAGCCTCCGATAACGAGTACGTCCACTGTTTTTTCTTGTATCGCCTCTGTTTTATTGCAGGCAAATAACACACAAATAAATGTGAGGTAAAATAAATGTTTCATGCAGCTGTTGTTGTTTATATTAAATTGTTAGTTCTTGATTTTTATTCTTGCTTTATGCCCTTTGCTAAGTTCTCCAAAACCATTTTATTCTTGTGAAAAACATGGTTACCATCACTGCTAAGCTTGTGAGTATAAGCCCTCTTAGGAATCCCATGTAGGCACCATTATTAAATATTGAAAAATAGTCGCTTATATGAGTGATAAAAAGTATGGGCATCACCAGCATGGATGTTGCAACATATGCTATCATAGGGTTTTGTCCTGCCATGACCAAGAATTTGGTTGATTTTACGCATTGAAAATAGTCGCATACCACAGAAAAAAACATTAGAGCAAAGAAGGCCAAACCCGAGCATACAAAATAGTAGCTGTAGGTAGAATAATCTTTGCGGATGCCTCCTTCATAGGCTTCTAGCACAAGCCCTAATAGTAGGCAGTAGGCACCGGCAACAAAGACTTGTTTCCATAAAATGGAAAAATTGTTGCGTGTCATTTTCAAAACAAGATAAAGACTTATAAGAAGTATGGAGGTCAATGCAAGATTGAGCATCAGCAGTCTAGCATACAAGCATATTACATTGCTCACAATTAGTGCCATAGATAGGGAGGCGACAAGATATGCCTGGATATTATTTCTCCTACCTATTTGTTCTTTTTGTTTTATCCATTGGTACAGATATTCACCAGCAATACTGCCAGGTATTACAATAAAGAGGTATTTGAGGTAGTAAAATTTATAAGCCCAAGGGATGGGGGAGTAGTTAAAGAACTCTTTTACCCATCCCTCATTGCCGGCAGCTAGGAATATTGCCATCACAAAGGGTAGTATTGCTAGCCTATGTATGGGGTTTTCCCAGGTATAAATATAAATTATGCTGCCCACTATTGCCATATTAGCCAATACAATAAGGATAATATCGCTGAAATAGGGGTCGAAGTTAGGGCTGCTTTTTCCCGTATATTCAATATTGTTCATTGCCACAAATCCTATTATAAAAGCCACTATTTTTATGAGCCAGCTACCAGCACTATCATATTTGGTGTTTTTGAGAGCCGGAATAGAGAGGTTCATAAACATGGGAAACATCAGTGCAAAGGCCGCTAAGGAAAGCAGGCACGACTGTATGCTCTGTGGGCTGCTGATAACAGAGGGCTTCATGTGCTGAAAGAATATGGCAAAAAATACCAATTGCGCGCCTCTAATTAGGGCATCCTTGCATAATGACAATTTATTTACTCCCTTCTCTATTTTTTTGCCTAAGGAGAATGGAAATGCTGCACCCATGGCAAATAGGAAGAAGGGGAATACTAGATCTACCCAGCTTATTCCAAAGAGAGAAGGATCGAAACCCTTGCCTGGAGGCACCTGAGCATGTGCCATCCATGGGGGCAGATGAGTCAGTATTATTTGCCCCGATAGTATCATTGTTATTATTGCATAGCCTCGTAAGGCGTCTAAGGAGAGGGCCCGTTGGTTCATAATTTATAATTATTTTGTAGTGTATTCTTTGGTAAAATATTCTGGAAATTGCTTTAGCCCCTCATAGAAGAAAAAAGCTTCGCCATCGATGCCAGCCTTTCTGTTTGCAACAATCATAGAATCTAAGAATCCTTGACTAGGGTTTTTGCCATTCACCTGCAGCAATACGCCAGCAAAGAATTTACTTTTTTGCTCTTGGCTTAGATTGCTCACTTGCGCATTGAGGGTAGTTGTGTAATTTTCTATGTTGTATCTATATACCTGCGGTATTACATAGTCGCAAAATCCCTTGTTGAGCCATGTAGGCCAGTCTTGCAAGTATTCTTCTTTAGCCCAGGGGTGAATGCTGGGAGCCATGCTCACTATCATATTAGGCTTGGCGGCCTTTACTTCGGCATACAATATGCCCAAAAAATCGCTTAGCTTGTCGGCTCTCCAAGTGAGCCAGTCGGCATCTTTGTAGTCTTGGGGTGGCGTGTTGCCATTATGTTCTTTCTTATATAGGTCTACCGTATAGTCGTCGTATCCTCCCAATGAAGGCATTGCGGGCAGTCTGTCGTCACCCTGTATGCCGTCCACATCATAGTTATTGACAACCTCCATTACCAGCGACTTCACAAAATTTTGAACCTCTGGATCCATGGCATTCATCCATTCAAAGCCATTTTTAGAGACCAGTTTGCCCTCATTGTCGATGGCCTTCCACTGTGGATGCTTGGCAAGAATGGCACCTCCGTTTTCTCCATACGAGGATGAAAAGCCAAATTCAAACCAGGCATGTACTTTCAAACCCGCCTTGTGGCCTTCTTCTATCATTTCCTGCAAGGGGTCTCTGCCTTCAAAACGCTCCATGATGGGAAGATCGAGCATGTCTTTCATTATTTTGCTGGGGTATAGTGTCCTGCCCCTGTTCCAAGTGACCACATATATATCAGTAATGCCCGATTGCTTGCATACCTGCACCGTTTGTTCTATCTTGGCTCTCGAGTCTAGTGCGTCGGAGGCGACATTTGTCACCCATATGCCTTTTATGGCAGTGTTTTCTGTTACTACAGGTTTGTTGGGAGCGACCAATTCTTTTTGTTCATTGCTGTTGCAAGCAAAGAAACAATAGGGTATTAAGCAAAATAATGCAAATAGCTTTCTCATATCAATTTGTTTATTAATTAAATTTAATAGTATGTGCGCAATTAGGTAATTAATTTATTAATTAGGGCTGTTTCGTCTTCTTCCGACTAGCACTTGTTCTAATTGTTTGTTGTAGGCAAGCACATAAGTCTACGCAACCTACCTTTCAGGGGCAAATCTATTAATATTTTATTTAATTGACAAATTATTAGGCAAATATTTTACGAATAGGGGCTTATTAATTAAATATATTTCATTATAGGGCTTTGCTTAAGCCTTCCATGGCATCTTGTCTTTTGGTTTTGCCTATTTGCCTAGAATCTCAAGGTGGTTATTAGTAAGAATTAAGAAGTAGATGGGCTTCAAAAAAAAATCATAATTTGTATGCTTTGACAATAAATTGTCAAAGCATACAAATTATGATGATTGCTAATTGCTGATTGTATTTTTAGCGATCTATATTTTTCAAAATATTTTCGCCAATACCTATTCTATAGCCTTCGGCTTTCATTACTATGCCTCCATTGCTAGTTGCCACTACTGTAAGAGGGAAGTTTATCACCGTCTGCATATCGAAATTGCTATCCAAACTCTTGCAAATGGTGATTAGTAATTCTTGGTCGGGGTCTATTGCCCATGTGTGATTGGAGGGTAGTCCCTTGAAAACGCTGGGGTCAAAGTTTTTATTCTGCTTGCTAGAAGGCACCATAAATAGTATTTTCCCTCCCCAGAGGTCTAACTCGGAGGCTTGCGCTGGCAAATCTTGCAGCACATGCTTGCTAGGTTCTTTGTCGGGATCTATGAAGCATATCACAATAGATTTGCCATCAGCCACTTGCTTAAGTGTTGTTGCCCTATTGTCGAGTATGAGCCCCGTATTCATATCTAGTGTTCCTAGCACTTGTTTTTTCCCTTCTGTTTCTGGGAGTTTTATTTCTTTGGTAAGTTTGTCGCCATCGCCGACAGAAAAGAACTCACAATCAATGCTTACCGAGCCATCGTCGGCGCGGCTAGCTATCAGCAGTCGGTAGTATCCCGATATTAGGTCAACTTTAGCCGGCAGTTTTTTAAGCTGACTGCGGTAATCCTGATTTACAAAGTCGCCATTGTCAAATTTAGCTAGAGCATAGTGGCTAGCATAAATAGGTTTTAAGCGATTGGAACTGGCGTTTGTAAGGCTTATAGATGCCGTGGCCTGTTCTGGCTGTTTGTCGTAGCCAAAATATACAGCTTGCCAAAGCTCGTCCTTGCTGTAAGGATTTATTTTATACTCAGCCTTGTTTGTTACGGGGTTGAGTCGGGCAGGAAGTCCTACCGATCGGCATAGGGCAACAAAAAAAATGTCGCGAGAGTATGCGTCGGCATATCCCAATTTCATGACTCCCACAGGGCTTACGGGGCATCTGTAATAATTTTCCTCACTCACTTGGATGCTCTCCACATAAGTTTTAATAAGGTTTGTTATTTGGCTTTCGCTCAAGTCCTGCTCGTCTTGATTTTTTATTAATTCGCGTACTTGTTTTGCCAGCACATCCCATCCTGGCCTAATCAATTCTATGCCAATGCGTGGCGATAGTATATATTTTGTTAGTGTCTCATCGTATTTTCCACCCTTAGGAGGAGCATTCATTTTGAATTTGGAGCAGAAATCATTTTCTCTCGATGTGTCTATAGCATCTAATAAGTATTGGGCAGGGGTGTCGCGCAAATCTTTTTCGGAGAGGGATGCCAAAAAAGGATTTGCCATTCCTTGTGGACTTTGATCTATAAACTTTTTAATTTCCTCCCAATTTCCTTGTGCCAACAGCAGGTACTGCCAGTTGTCGGTGCTCATTGCCTTGGCTTTTTCTTCCTTGGGAAAGCTACTCATATATATATTGCGTATGCTATCTTCTTGAACCAGCAAAATATCATTGCTCGCAATTTGTTCTTGGCTTAGTGCCGCAACTTTTTGCTCCTTTGGAGGGTTCATCACAAAGGATTCTTTGTAGCTCTCGCCTTCCCTACGATTTAGTTTTATCTCAATCTTATTATTGTCGGCTGCGGCCTTGCCGTAAGCATATTTATCATCCTTATTAGCCCATACCAGTATATCCCCAAATCCTGTTTCAATACTGAATGTTCCATTTGTATCGGTTTTGCCCTCGGCAATAGGGAATAAATTGCCGTAGTTATAAACTTTAAACTGTATTGTTGCGTCTTTTACAGGCTTGCCATCAATATCGTTCACTGTCACTTCTAGGGTTCTGGTGTCGGCATAGTTTTTTAATAAGTTGAGTCGGGTATAGAGGTCTGTTTGGCTCAATTTTGCCTCCTCGCCATTGTATGGACCAATCACGGTGGTGTTTACCATCATTGCGCGTCGTGCTGGTGCTGTAAACCAGGCAAAATCAAGTTCTGGTTCGGGCTCGCAAGCTCCAATGAAGTGCCATTTGCCATCGATCCAGACTTCTACCCAGGCATGGTTGCTGTCGGTATGCACCCATCGGGGGGTGTAGCATTGTCGGGAAGGAATACCTACGGCACGCAGGGCAGCAGTTGTGAATGTCGATTCTTCGCCACATCTCCCCCAGGAGGTGCGCACCAAAGCTAGAGGGGAGGATGTTCTGCCATCGGTGGCCCTATATATAACTTTCTCGTGGCACCAGTGGTTCACTTTCAATGCTGCTTCTCTCATGCTTAATCCTTCTAGTAGGGGTTTTAGCTCTTCAAAAAACACCTGTCGGGCGGTGTCTAAGTTCTCATTATTTACCCTATGCACGAGCACAAAATGGCGAAATATATCTTCGGGAATGCTCTCTCCCCACGAAAAATGATCGCGGGCAGTGAAAGCCGAGCGCACTTGTGCAATAAAATATTCTGTATTGTAGTCTATTAGGTCAGAAAGGGGCATGTAGGCATATAAAAATTGTAGGGCTTCGAGCTCTTCGGTACTTAAGTTTTCGGAAGATTCTATGCCTAAGATGCCAGTTTCTTTATTGCCATAAAGAGCCATTCGCTCTTTGTAGTCGGTTTCTACTTTTTGTCGGTAGGTGCTGTCGCTAATAAAATGCCTCTTATTGGCATCCTCTTTGGCGCATGAAGTTAGAAATGCCGTCATTAGGCAAAGGCAGAGGGCAGAATGGAAAATGCGTTGCAGTAAATTAGTCATGATAAAAAATAATTAATGATTTGCTTGCGTAGTTGATAAAAGAACTTAGGCCTCAAAAACGAGGGTTTCAAAGGCGCTCACTATATGAAAATTTGGATTGTCTGTTGCTATTGGAGCCCACGAGAGGTAGTGTGGCACAGAGAGTTTGTCGCCGCATTTATAAAAATTGCCTTTGGCTTGTAGTCCATCAAAACTTTTAATCTCGTCTTTCCAAAATGCCTCTTTAGGTATTATAGCCGTCAGAGACCATGGTTTATTGATATTTTTCTTGTCAAAATTATTTTCTCCGAGGCTGGATTTTCTTTTTATGAGATTTAGTATTTCTGGTTTGGCTGCCGAGGATTGATCTTTATTTTCTCTGTGCGACAATAGTAGCTTACCTATACATGAAAACTCAAAATTATAGTAGAGCTTATTGTCGAATGATATGAAAAACTCCACGCAGGAATCGTTCCATACTTCTCCATTATCATTTTCTACCATTGCCATTACCTCAGTTTCGGATACCGTAAATTGCAGGTATATTTGTTGCCCATCATGTGCAATTACGAAGGATGCTTTTGGGGAGTATGGAAATTGCTCTTTCCAATTATTGCAATCAATAGCATTGGATTTAAGTAGGCCAAGGTTTCTTTCAGCTGTTTCTACGTTTTTCTCCTCTGATTTTGGTTGAATCTTCTCAATGATTATTTTCTTCATGGTCTATATTTATTTTTTTTCTTTTTTGTAGGTATATAGCTTGTTTAAAATATCCTTCCTGTTCAATCTTACTAAAGACTTGCTTATCTGGTCTTTATATTCCTTATTATACCAGAAAAAATATTGTTTTTGTTTGAGTTTATCCTCTTTGGAGTGGGCTGTGAATATGGGTTTTAGTGTATATGGGTGAAAGCCCGTATAGTAAATTTCTGTAGAAAGAGTCATGGGTGTTGGCGTAAAGTCCTGCACCTGCTCGAGTTGAAAATTCATATCTTTCGCGATTACTGCCAATTCGGCCATATCAGTTTCCGTGCAAGCAGGGAGGGAGCTCATAAAATAGGGTATTAGCTGTTGGTTGAGCCCTTCTTCTTTATTTATTTTGTCAAAAACTTTCTTGAATTGCAAGAAGTAATCAAATGAGGGCTTTCTGATGATTTCCAATACCTGATTGGAGGTGTGTTCGGGGGCCACTTTTAGTCGCCCAGATACGTGCTTGGAAATAAGCTCACGGGTATAATCTCTAGCTGCCCTGCTATAGTTTCCATTTTCGTATGGGTATAGTAGCAAATCGTAGCGCACACCACTTCCCACGAATGATTTTTTTATTCCTGGCACCTTGTCCACCGCCTTGTATATTTCCAACAAGGCAGTATGATCGGCATTGAGGTTGGCGCATATTTTTGGCGATATACACGAAGGCTTCTTACATTTTTCACAGATTTTAAGATCCTTGCCCTGCATGCCATACATGTTGGCCGAGGGGCCACCAAGATCGCTTAGGTAGCCTTTAAAATCAGGCATTAGGCTTATTTTCTTAACCTCTTTGAGGATAGATGCTTTTGATCGGGAGGCAATAAATTTTCCTTGATGCGCCGATATTGTACAAAAAGAACATCCGCCAAAGCATCCTCTGTGGATGTTTACGGAGTGGCGTATCATATCGTAGGCAGGTATTCGCTTGTCCTTGTATTTGGGGTGAGGCAGGCGGGTGTATGGTAGGTCAAAGCTGGCATCAATTTCTTGGGTAGTCATAGGAGGAAAAGGAGGATTGACAATAACAAAGCTGTCTTGGTAGGCTTGAAACATCCTTGAGGCCCTCATTTTATTGGATTCTTCCTCTATAGCTTTAAAATTTCCCGCATGCTTTTTCTTGTCTTTCAAGCAGGCTTCAAAGGAATGTAGTTCTATGTCGTGGGGCTTACTGTTTTCAACTTCCTTGCTTACATATGCCAGTTGGGGTATGTCTTTTAATTCGTTGAGGCTTTTCCCTTCTTGCAATCTTTTAACAATTTCTTTGATGGGGAGTTCTCCCATTCCATAAATCAAAAAATCGGCTTTAGACTCATGCAATATGCTAGGGAGTAGCTTGTCTTGCCAATAGTCGTAATGAGCCAATCGCCTGAGTGAGGCCTCAATACCACCAATTAGCAGGGGGGTGTCAGGAAAAAGTTCCTTGATAATTTTGGAATAAACGATGCTAGGGTACTCGGGGCGCATGTCGGGTCGGGCATCTGGCGTGTAGGCATCTTCCGATCGCAGGCGTTTGTTTGCGGTATATTTGTTGACCATTGAATCCATGGCACCTGCCGAGACGCAGAAAAATAAGCGGGGCTTGCCCAACTTCTTAAAATCGCGCAGGTCATCTCTCCAGTTGGGCTGTGCTACTATCCCTACTTTCAGTCCCATAGCCTCTAAGGATCTGCAAATAACGGCAGAGGCAAAAGAGGGATGGTCTACATAGGCATCTCCAGAAAAAAAGATAACATCAAGCTCATCCCATCCTCGTAGATCAAGCTCTTTCTTTGTTGTTGGGAGCCAGTCGCTCAGTTTGTTATTATTAATGCTATTATTATTCATGTCGCAAAGTTAATCAAAAAAATGTTAATCTTTTCCATGCTTTTAAACTACTGTGCATTTTGTGCATCTAACCAAAGCATGCAAAAAAACAAGAACTTATCTTAAACGTAAGATTTAAAAGTTCTAATAAATCAACAAATTATTTAATAAAAAATTAGAAATGAAAAAGTTAGTAATGTTAGTGTTTGTTTTGGCTTTGGTAGCAAATGTTTCAGCCCAGAGATATGGCAAAAATGAGAATCCTACAGAAATAGCTAAAGCGCGAACAGATAAAATGGCAAAAGAGCTTCTGCTAAGTCCTGAGCAAGAGTCCAAAATTTCGGCAATAAATTTAGAATCTGCTCAAAAAATGCAGGAAAAAAGAAAAGAAAATGCAGATAAAAATGAAACTATGAGAGTAGCAAGAACAGCTAATGATGACAAAATTAAAGCTGTTTTAAGTCCTGAGCAATATACTAAATGGCAAGAAAGCAGAAAAAATAGAACTGGAAATGCATCAGATCGTAAAGACAAATCAAAGAAAAGGTAATAAAAAGGTGATAAAAAGGTAATAAGAAACAAATAAAATAATTATTCGCAAGCATACACAAAAGCTCCAATTGTAAACATTGGAGCTTTTGTGTTTTTATTTTTTTGCATACAATATATACAAAATAACAAGCTGTCCAACATCGACTAAGTAATTTATTGCTAGGCGTATTATAGTGGTCCCCTCCCTTAGGACATATTTTCCCTTAGTTTCATGAATTTTTTTAGAACCACTTTCCAAAAGTACAACATTTTTTTATTGCAACAATTTTTTTGTCGACTTAAAAAAGTGTCTACTTGCACAATAGCTTTATACCCTCATTT